>JBCCHV010000025.1 GCA_039028635.1 Acidobacteriota bacterium | reverse complement strand
TAGCAGGCTGCTGAAAAACTCTTGACTGGGAGCATCTTTGGTCTTCAAGAGCTTCCGAGCCCGAGGGGCGAGGCGGCGGCAAAGCCGCCGAGGACGGGGCCGCCCTGGATTGGGGTGAAGGCGCACGACATGTGCGTGCGGCTGAGGGGGGCGCCTTTAGCCCCCCTGAAACAGCCAGCAGGCGCTGAAAAAGCCGCAACGCGGCTTTTTCAGCAGCCTGCTAGCGGCCGGCCATCACGCCGCCGTCGACCGGCAGCACCGTGCCGGTGATCCAGGGCGCGCGATCCGAGGCCAGGAACAGGATGGCTTCGGCGACGTCGATCGGCTGGCCGTTGCGGCCCAGGGGGTGGAAGGCGTCGAAGGTCGGCAGCGTCGCCGCCACCTCCTCGTCGCTCATGAAGGTGTTGTAGACCGGCGTCTCGACCACGGCCGGAGCTACCGCATTGATGCGGATGTTCTCCGAGGCCAGCTCGATAGCGAGGTTCTTGACCAATTGATGGACGCCGGCATTGGCCGCCGAGTAGGCCGATGACGGGGTCGCTCCGACCGCCTGCAGCGCCCACATCGAGCCGGTATGGACGATCACGCCGCCACCGCGCCGCTGCATCGCCCGGGCCGCTTCCTGAGCCATGAAGAACTTGCCCTTCAAGATGATGTCAAGGAAGCGGTCGTAGTCCTCTTCGCTCAGGTCGAGGAAGGGCTTGGGCTCGAAAACCCCGGCGTTGTTGATCAGAATGTCGACGCCGCCGAAGTGTTCCTCGGCGGCCCGTACCAGGGCGCGAGCGGTCTGCGGCCGGGCAATGTCGCCGGTGACGGCGTGGACGCCCTCGCCGGTTGGGTCGATCTCGCGACGGGCCGCCTCAAGCTTGTCGCCGTTGCGCCCGTTGATCACCACGCGGGCACCGCGCTGAACCAGCTGCCGAGCGACTTCCTTGCCGATGCCGGATCCGCCTCCGGTGATGATGGCCGTCTTGCCAGAGAAATCCATAGCTGTCTCCCTTCTAGTTGGTAGGTTTTCGATGGAAATTTTTTAGCGCAGCCGTCCGAGCATCTGCTGGATGGCGGCATCGAAGCGCTCCACGTCTTCGGATGAACAGGCCTGGAGCTGGGCACCCTCGGCGAGGGCCAGGCAGGCCGCCGCTTCCGCCCTGGGATCGCCGACGTTGGCGATCGAGCCATCGTAACGACCGAGGCGGAAGATCTCCGCGAGCCAGTCCCTGCTGGCCCTGTCGAAAGCCGCGAGCTCGGCCAACACCTCTGTACTCAGACTATTGCGTCCGGCACTGAAGGCGACACAGAGACAGACCGTCTGGCCGCCGGAGAGTGCCTGGCGGTAGACCTCGAAGTACTCGGTGAGGCGGCGGCCCGCCGTCCGGTGACGCTGCGCGATTCCCTCGAGGGCTTGCGCGAAGCGGCTCCGGTAGCGTTTCACCAAGGCTAATGCGAGGTCCGCTTTGCTCGGGAAGTGGTGATGAATACTGGCCTTGCGAATGCCGACCTCGCGGGCCAGGTCGGCATAGCTGAAGGCATCGTAGCCGCGCATGCGAGCGAGCTTCTCGGCCGAGTCGAGGAGCGCAGTCTTCGTCTCCATTTCCCTACCTTATGGTAGGTAGGGAAGGGCCGTCAAGGCTCCGGACCCCGATTCGGGGTCCGGAACGGGACGGGCGGTGCCGCCTGCTCTCAGCGCTGGCTTTTCGGACAGGCGGCGCTGAGAGCTCCGCTCCCCGGGTCCTGTTGCGCCGAGCAGGCCGAAGCGTGCCAGAAGGTCAGATTCGAGAGGTCGAGGCCGACCAGACGCACCCTCCAGGTGCCTGCCGGAAGGGTATCCATGGGGGCGATGATGTCGGCGCGCTGAGCGTTGCCGGCATCGGGATCGAGGGTGCTGATGATGCGGAACTGCTCCCACTCGCCGTTGCCCGAGGGATTGTCGTTGCGGTAGACGTTGCCCAGGGGATCGATCAGCTCGTAGCGCACACAGCCGCGCCGGTCCGGATCCCCCGGCTCGCCCCGGCGGAAGAGGTCGAGGCGACTGTCGTCCCGCGGTGAGCCGGCCCCGATGGCGGTCTCTCCGTCGCCGGTGGGCAAGAAGGGGAAGCCGCTGTAGTCGCCCGGGGTGTCGAGATCGTCGCTGTCGGAGCAGGCCGGTAGCGTGACGTTGCTCGGCAGGCCGATCAAGGCATCGTTGCTGGTTCCGCGGTCGATGTCGCCATCGAAGATCTTCAAGCTGGTGCTGCGTGGTGGGACCTCGACAAAGAAGGACAGGGTCCCGTCGTAGGTGGTGGGGGCGTCGACGAAGCGCCGTGGGTCACTGCTCAGGATGTCGAGACCGGGGTAGAGAATGGCCGAGTCGTTGAAGGTATCCCGCAGGGCGGCGACCAGGGCGAAGTCTCGGAGTCGGAAGGCCGCGCCCCGGGAAACGGCGACCTTGACATTGCTTTCGAGGGCCTCGCCGCCGGCACAGCTGCCCTCGAGGGCGATCACCAGGTGATACTGAAACGGGCCCCCGGCGGTTTCCGCCAGCGGCGAGTTGAGGATGGTGGCGGACCACCAGTCGTTGTCGGGCATGGTGGTGGCGGAGCCACGCCAGTGGCTGCCGGCGAGGGGATTGGGAGCGTTGCCGTTCCACTGGGCGATCAGGTTTGCCGGATTGGTCGAGCCCTCGGCCAGCGGGTCGGCGAACAGGCTGAAGCGCAGGGCGCGGTCGCCGGCGTCCCAGTGGGCGAGGCCGCCGCCATCGCTGCCACCGGTCTCGCCGTCGAACAGACTGAGGGTGAAGTCGGGTTGGGAGCCGCGCACGGTGATGAACAGACTGGTGCTGCGTTTGCCGGAGTCGCTGGGCTCGCAGGTGAAGCCGAGAAAGCGGCCATCGTCGACCTTGGCAGAGGGGAAGACAGCATGGGGGGCGGGACCCATTTGAGCGTGGACCGGGGCGGTCAGGAAGAGGCTGGCGAGCAGCAGGCTGGCGGGTTTCATGGCGGTTCGTCTCTCCAACGGAAGCGACGGGCGGGCGGGGCCTCGGCCGCGTCGGGTGGCAACTCACAGGCAAGGTAAAAGCAATAAACCATCAACTTCGAATATACATTAATTTTATCTAATTATCCACTCCGGTCTTCATCGGCGGACTGGCGATCTATGCCGAAGATTTGCCCCGTCGGCTCGCGTCTCAAGCGATCCATCCCGAAGCCCAAGGCGGAAAATGGCTAGCCCGGCCTTCTCATGAGGATTCCTCGCGAGAGGCCTTGGGTTCTTGAAGATGCAAGGCATCCGTCGCTGCCACGCCGCCGCCGTACTCGCCGTACTGCGAGGAGAGCAGGCGACGGATAACGCAGCAGATTCCGGGACATATGGACTCGCAGCGGAAAGCTCGTGAGAAGGCCGGGCTAGAATCGGTGCGACAGGATCTTCGTAGCGCGCAGCGCGTGATTCATCCAACGAAACATCAGGAGGCGAAAATGACCCATCGCAAGACTTTGAAGGCCGTGTGCGCCCTGGCTGTTCTATTGCTACTGGCGGTTCCGGCGTTGGCCGAGCGTGGCGACGACACCAACCGCAAGAGCAAGAACGGCGCGGTCTCGGGCACCATCGACGGGGTGTCGGTGGCGGTTTCCTACGGCCGGCCGCAGGTCAAGGGACGCGAGATCTTCGGCGCCTTGGTGCCCTTCGGCAAGCTCTGGCGCACCGGCGCCGATGAGGCCACCACGGTGACCTTCGGCGGCGACGCCAAGGTCGAAGGCCAGGCCATTCCAGCGGGCACCTACTCCCTGTTCACGATTCCCGGGGCGGACTCCTGGACCCTGATCTTCAACAAGAAGGCCGAGCAGTGGGGCGGCTACGACTACGCCGAGAGCGAGGACGCCCTGCGAGTCGAGGTCAAGCCCGGCAAGGGTGACGCCGTCGAGACGATGGAGTTCGTCATCGAGGACGGCGCGGTAGTGCTGCGCTGGGATACGACGGCCGTGTCCTTCGGCGTGGCGGCCGGTTAGGGGATCGACCTTTCCTGGATCCTGGCTCGCCCTTCGAGTGGGCCAGGATCAGCCTTCGTGGCATCCTCCGGCGGACGGATCTCCCCCTCCTGGACCACCATCCCCGGATCTCCCACCGCCAGCCCCAACAGCACCCAGCCCCGTACTCGGTCGAGGCGTGCCAGCTCGAGATTGGTGCGCTGTTCGCGCAGCGCCGCTTCGGCGGCGAGGAGGTCATTGGTGGTGGAGCGGCCGGCGGCCTGGCGTTGGCGCTCGACGCGCAGTGTCTCTTCCGCCTGACCGACACCGGTGAGGGAGGTCGCTTCGGCGCCTTCGGCGATGCGGATGGTCGCCAGGGCTTCGCGCAGCTCGACATCGACCACCCGCTGGGCCTCGATCTTTTCCGCCGAGATCGCTCCCAGACGATTCTCGGCCGAGATCCGGCGTGGGCCGCGGGTGGCGCGGTCGAAGGGCGTCCAGCGTAGCTGCAGGCCGCCCTCGATCTGATCCTTGGGCTCGAAGGGGCTGCCGCTGTCCCAACTCCAGCGCCCGTAGACCTCGAGCCGGGGCAGGATCTCGGCGCGCACCGCCGAGGCGCTGCGGGCGGCGCTCTTCTCCTGCTCGAGGTAGGTCAGGTAGTCCGGCCGCAGCGCCAGGGCGGGATCGTAGAGGGACTCGAAGGTGGGCGCCGGCGGCAGCTCCGGGGGAGCTTTCCAGTCCGCCGTCGCCGGACCCTCGTGGTTGATCGCCTGACCCAGCCGGTAGGAGGCCACCCGCGCCTGCTCGGCGAGGGCGAGGCGGTCCTGCTCAGCCTCGGCGAGGGCGAGCTCGACCTTGAGGAGATCCGAGCGCAGAGCGCGGCCCTTGTCGACCCGCGCCGCGGTCTCCTCCCGGCGCTGCTCGAGACTGGCGATGAAGGCCTCCGTGACGGCCTGACGAGCCGCCACCTCGCGGGCGTCGACGAAGGCCAGGGCCGCCTGCGCCACCACCCGCTGGCCGATGCGGCGAGAGTCGTGCGCCACCGAGGCGGCGAAGGCTTGGGCCGCCGGTGTCAAGTGGCGCCGCTGGCGCAGATCGAGCAGCGGCTGGCGCAGCAGGAGCTGGGCGGTCTCGCTGTCGGCGGCGCCGAAGGCGAAGCTGCCGATCGGCGTTTCGAGGTCGAGGTCGCGATTGCGGGTGATGGCGGCCGCCGACACTTCGACCAGCGGCAGCCACCCCTCGCGGCGCTCCGCCTCGGCACTCCAGCCGGCGGCGGCGGCCTGGCGGAAGGCCGCTTCGGCCCCGGGCCGATCGAGGGCGAGGGTCATGGCCTGGTCGAGGGTGACTTCCTGGCCGGATTCTTGGCCGTGCGCCCACGGTGCAATCAGCACGAGCAGGAGGGCGCCGGCGGTGGCGGCGGCCGCTCCCGCGGGGGTGCCGCCGGTGGGCGAATCGGTGGCCCCGTCGGTGGTGGCCCGCTGCCCCGGCAGGCGGGTGAAGAGCAGCGTGTAGAGGGCCGGCACCACCAGCAGGGTGAGAAATGTCGAGGCGAGCAGCCCCGAGATCATGGCCCAGGACAGCGGCGGCCAAAGCGAAGTGGCGGAGAAGGCCAGCGGCAGCAGGCCGACGATGGTGGTGCCGGTGGTCAGCAAGATCGGCCGTGTGCGGCGTTCGACGGCGGATGCCAGGGCGGCGGTGATGGTGGCGCCCTCGCGTCGCCGTTTCTCGACCACGTCGATCAGCACGATGGCGTTGTTGACCACGATGCCGACCAGGGCGATGAGCCCGAGGAGCGAGGTGAAGCCGAAGGGCTGATTACCGATCAGCAGGCCGGGAATGACGCCGGCGGCGGCCAGTGGCACCGTCACCAGGATGATGCCGACGCGGCGGAAGGAGTTGAACTCGGCGAGCAGGATGCCGATCAGCAGCAGCAAACCGAGGGGAGCCATGCGCAGCAGGGCGGCGTTGGCGTCGCCGGAGCCTTCGCCTTCACCGCCGAGGGTCCACTCGACGCCGGCCGGCAGCTCGAGGGCCGCGAGCTGGGGCCGCAGCTCCGCCAGCACCTGATTGAAGGACGTGCCCTGGGTGAGCTGTGAGGTCACCGAGACGATGCGCCGGCCGTTGCGGTGGTAGATCGCTGCCGGTCGCCATTCGAGGTCGACGGCGGCCACCTGGGCCAAGGGGACGGAGTTGCCGTCGACGGTCGGCACCTGGATGCCGTCGAGGCTGTCGACGCTGAAGTCTTCGCCGGCCGAGGAGCGCAGCACGATGGGCACAGGATCGTCGCCGGCGCGGTACTGGCCGGCGGGTAGGCCGCGGGTGCGCCCGAAGAGGGTCTGGGCGATGTCCGTACGGCTGATGCCGCGGCGGCCGGCGGCTGCATCGTCGATGGTGACGTCGAGGGTCGGTGAGCCGAGGGAGAGGTCGTGGCGTACGTCGACGGTGCCGTCGAGGCGACGCAGGGCGGCGACGATCTCGCCGGTGGCGGCCTCCAGGTCGCGCAGACCTTCGCCGAAGATGCGCACCTCGATGGGCGCCTTCACCGGCGGTCCCTGCTCGAGCTTGCGGGCGGCGATCTCGACTCCGGGCATCTCCTGGCGCACGAAGCCGCGACTCCAGTCGAGCAGGATCTCGACGTCCTGCAGGGTGCGCGTCTCGACCACCAACTGGGAGAAATTGGGGGCCAGCGGTATGCGCGGCAGGTTGTAGTAGAACCGCGGTCCGCTACGACCCGCCAGGCTGGTGATCGAGGTCACCTCCGGACGGTCCAGCAGAGCACGCTCGAAGCGATGGGTGATGTCATCGGTGGCGCTCAGGTGGCTGCCCTCGGGCAGCTTGAGGTCGACGATGAACTGGTTGCGGTCCGAGTCCGGGAAGAACTGCTGGCCGACCCAGCGGCTTGAGTAGAAGGACAGGCCAACCACCACGATGGCCAGGATCACCACCCGCCAGGGATAGCGCACGGCGGTGTTGCCGAGGCCCTGGGCGAGGCGCTGCAGCCAGCGCGGCGTCTCCACCTGGCGCTGCTTGAGCAGCATCTGGGACAGCATCGGCGTCACCAGCACGGCGTAGAGATAGCTCATCGCCAGGGTCAGCATGACGAGCTGCGGAATGGCGCGGGTGAACATCGCCGTCGGGCCGGTCGCCGACAGCATTGGGACGAAGGCCGCCAGGGTGGTGCCGGTGGCGCCGGCCAGGGGCAGGGCGAGGGAGCGTACCGCCGCCGGTGCCGCCACCGAGGCCGGCTCGCCGCGGTCGAGGCGGTCTTGGACGTTCTCCGCCACCACAATGGCGTTGTCCACCAGCATGCCGAGGGCGATGACCAGGGCGGCGATCGAGATCTGATGGAGCTGGCCGCCGCCGAGGGCGTAGAGGGCGAGGGAAGAAAACACCACCAGCGGCACGATGGCCGTCACCACTGCTCCCAGTCGGGTGCCCATGGCACCGATCAGGAAGCTGGCGACGATCAGCATGGAGAGCATCAGGGAGCGGCTGAGGTCGGAGATGCGCCAGTCCACCCGGTCCGGCTGGAAAATCGCCTCGTGGATTTCGAGCGGCGCGACCTTCGGGCGAATCTCCTCGATCCGCTGGCGCACCGCGTTGCCAAAATCGACGACGTTGATCTTCGAGCGCGGTACCACCCCCACGCCCACCGCCGTCAGGCCGTTGAAGCGCATGCGGTTGGGGGTCGGCTCGCGGGGGCTGAAGCGCACCCGGGCGACCTCCGAGAGGGGCACGGCGGCACCGGAGGGCAGCACGACAGGGGTGGCGGCGATTTCCTCGATGCTGCGAAAGTCGCTGTGCGGACGCAGGGTGAGCTGCTGGCTGCCGACGCGCAGCGTGCCACCGGAGAGGATGTCGTTGCGCAGGCGGAGCTGGTGGGCGAGGTCGCGGGGGGTCAGGCCGAGGCGCTTGGCGGCGGCGTCGTCGAGCTCGACCGTGACCTGCTCTTCCGGGTCGCCGACGATCACCGCCCGGCTCACCAGGTCGAGATCGATCAGGGATTCCTTCAGCACCTCGGCGGCGTCGGCGAGGGCTTGCCGGTCGGTACTCCCGGTGAGGGCCAGCACGATCGACTCCTGGTCCGTGGTGTCGTCGTCGAAGCTCGGCTCGAGAACGCCATCGGGAAAGTCGCGGCGGGCCTCGGCGAGCACCTCACGGGTGTCGTCCCAGGCCTGCTCGATGTCGTCGACGGAGCCCGCCAGCTCGAGCTCGAAGATGGCGATCTCGGCCCGCGCGAAGGACTCGATCAAGGCCAAGTCGTCGACTTCGGCGAGTCTCTCCTCGAGGGGCTCGACCACCAGCCGCTCGACAGTGAGGGCGTCGGCGCCCGGGAAGGGCACCACGATCTGGGCCCAGAAGGCATCCATCTCGGGATCCTCCTGGCGCGGCATGGTCATCCAGGCGAGGGCACCGGCGAGGGCCAGGAGGGACACCGACGTCAGGATCATCCGACGCCGGGAGAGCAGGTCGCCGAGCAGGCTCACGGCATCACCTCGGCCTGCGCGGTGCCGGCCACCTCGACGGCTTCGCCAGCCCGCAGCGTCGCCTGGCCGGCGATGATCACCACATCGCCGGCGGCGAGCGGCGGCTGCGAGGCGACGATGACGGCGCGATCCGCGATCAGGCCGTCGACCTCGAGGGTGATGCGCTCGGCCGTCTCACCGCGGACCCGGAACAGGGAGGGGTTGCCGCCGCTGGGGTCGATCACCGCCGCCAGGGGAACGGTCAGGGCCTCCGGCGACGCCGCTTCGACGATCAGCTCGGCGGTAACCCCCGGCAGCACTCCGGGAGCCGCCGCCATGGAGACGCGCACCGGGAACAGGCCGCTGGCGTTGCTCGCCGTGCCGACGGAGGTCACCCGGCCCTCCACCCGGCGTCGCTGCAGCGGCAGCTCGACGGCGACGTCGGTGTCCGGCAGCAGATGCGGCAACAGGGTCTCGGGGGCTTCGGCTTCGAGCTCGATGGCGCCGTCGCCGCTCAGCTCGAGCACCGTCCGGCCGGGAACGGCGCGCTCGCCGGGCTCGATCTCCACCTGGCTCACGATGCCCGTGAAGGGGGCCCGCAGCACCGCCTCGCGCTGCTGCCGACGGGCCTCGTCGAGGCGCGCTTCGGCAGCGGCACGGCTGGCCTCGAGGGACGCCGACGAGGCGGTCACCTGCTCGAGTTCTTCACGGGTGGCGGCGCCGGCGGCGACCAGCTCTTCGCTACGAGTGCGGTCCCGCCGCAGCTGGGCCAGCCGCTCGTCGGCCTCCGTCAGGGAGGCTTCGGCGGCGCGCACCGCGAGGTCGAAGGGTGCCGGGTCGAGTCGCGCCAGCAGGTCGCCACGGGAGAAGCGGTCCCCCAGGTCGACGCGGCGCTCGAGCAACCGGCCGGCGGTTTCGAAGGCGACTCGGGCGCGGCGCTCGGCGCGGGTGGTGCCCGAGAGATGAATCGCCCGGCGGCTCTCGGTCGCTTCCACCGGCGCGACCCGAACGCGGGTGACGCCACTATCGGGACCGAGGGTGCGGGCCGGCACCGCTGGCGGGTTGGACAGGAAGATGGCAGCGACGACGGCGATGGCGAGAACGGTGAAGGGCACCAAAAGACGCAGTTTCATCGGGGCAAATCCTCGATCCAAAGAGTCAGGCGGGAGGGCGGGGGACCACACCCTCGAAGAAGATCTTCAAGACATCGGCGAGGTAGCGGTCGTCGTCGGCGGTGCCGGCGGGCTCGCAGCAGAGCGACCGCAAGTAGGGATCGCGGGCCTGGAACCAGTGCTCCGAGACCGCCAGGAAGACAAACAGGATGGAGTCGGCAGAGATGTCGGCGCGCAGCTCGCCGGCCTCTTGGGAGGCCTCGATGGCGCGCACGCCGGACTGCGACATCTCCTGGAACTGGGCCCCCGAGGCCTGATCGCGCTCGAGGTGCATCCACAGCATCAGGCGCACCAGCTCGGGGTTGTCCTGCAGAAACCGGAAGTAGAGCTCGAGGGACTGCTCGAGCAGTTGAGCGCTCGGCCCGGAGCTGGCGATCATTTCGAGCTGTTGCTCGGCGTAGCGCGAGAAGCGGCGCGCCTTGACCTCCGTCCAAAGGGCCTCTTTGGAGCCGAAGTGGTGGTGGATCAGGCTCTTCGTCACCTTGGCGTTCTTGGCGATGACGGAGGTGGCGGAGTCGGCGAAGCCCTTTTCCACGAAGACCGCCTCGGCGGCATCGAGAATGGCGGTGCGGGTGGCTTCCGGATCGCGTTTGGTGGCAGGCATGGGGTTCTTCAGGCTGGGAATGTCGAGACTAAACTGGCCGGCCGATCAATATCTAGGCAGTGCTAACTGGCCGGCCGGTCAATTATGCAGAGAGGGTCCGGCTTGTCAAGCCGGATTGGTGCTCCGTCACGGCGTCGTCGTCGACCACTCGGAGGTGTTGCCGGTCTCGAATCCACTGTCGAAGATCGGCCCCGCGGTGCTCAGCTCGACGTCGACACAGGCGTAGAAAGCCTCTGGGCTGTCGTCCCGTTGCCAGACGTGGAAGATCACATGGCGTCCGCTGCGCGGCGGCAGCGGGCAGACCATACGGTAGGCCTCGCCGACGCCGTCGATGTCCTCGAGGGTGGCGCCGAGCAGGTGACAGAACGGATCCACCGGGTCGGCGGGGTTGCCGGGCTCGTCGATGAGGTCGAGGTCTTCCCAGGTCAGCGGCGCGAGCGGATTCCATCCCGGCCGGGTGATGAAAAAGATCATGTCGAGGGTCGAGTGGGGGGCGGTGGCGCGGTAGATGAACTCGAAGGTGCCGTCGGGCCGAGGCGAGATGGCGGTGGTGCGCCAATCGTTGCGTGGCAGGTCCAGACCGGCATAGTCCGAGCCGCCGCCGCTGCACAGCTCGCCATCGGGCACCACCTGCTGATGCTGACCATTGGCGTTTGCCTGCAGCACCGCGGTCCAGTCGTAGAGAAACTGCGGGCTACCGGCCAGCGCCACGGCAGCGGCGCAGGCGGGATCCTGGGGGTTCTCCGGGTTGTCGGCGAATCGGCATTGGTAGATCCGGCTCGGTGGCGTGTGGATGGTGCCGTGGGCGAGCAGAACCTCGGCGGAGAGCAGCAGGACCCAGGCGGTCGACGCGAAGACCAAGCAATGGCGGAGTCGGGGGCGATCACAGGACATGGCACCTCCTTGCCTAGAATCATCAAATAGCTTCATTGCTCAGTATGCATACATTGTTTGTGACCACAATGGCTCGAATCATATCCGCATATTAAAATTACATGATATAATCACTATATGAAAAATAAGAGAAATATCCTCCTGGCCCTACTGCTCCTTTCCGGTCTCGCCGTTGCCGTTTCGTCTTTCGCCTCCGAAGCTTCTCTCGGCAATCAGCTCGAGGCGGGGGCTCCACTGCCGATCGCCGAGGTGGAAGAGGGGCCGTCTTCGGATGCCTTGCCGGCAGGGGGCGACGCTGAGAATGCCAAGGAGTCGCTTACGTTCGGAGAGCAGGCGGGATTCGAAGATGCCGCCTGGGGTTGCTCGGCGTGGATTCTGTGCGGCGGTCCTTCCGATCCTCTGCCTTACTTGGAATGCACGAGCACCACTGGCAACTGCAGTACGGGAACCGATCGGGTCTACTGCGGAGGATCGCAGTTCACCTGTGCCGACTGCTTGGCGACCAATCAGCTCTTCTGCGTCTTCCAAGCCGGTGGCTTCTAGGATTGAACGTGCCTCAGCACTTCAAGGACGGCTTGGTCGCGGCACCGACGGATGCTCCGCACCTTCGGCAACCCAAGACCTCTCACCGTTGAGGAGGCCGGGCCAAGTCGTTGGCGGGTTCCCTTGCCTGCGGCCCGGCTTCATTTCTGGACGACCGCTGAAGGTCCGAAGAGTCAGGACTCCGAGGAGGCCGGTTGGAGCCGCTGTCGGTCGATGACCCGGAAGCCCTCCCGGCGGGCGGCGGTGACGAGCCGCTCGTCGAGGCAAACGAATTCGAGGCTAGGCGGTTGTCCTTCTGCTGCCGCGAGCGCCGCTGCCAGTTGCAGCGAGTCCGCTGCTCGAAGGTCGTGAACTCGCAAGAAGCGTCGGGCGGCGGACTTCACAGCGTTGATCGGATCGATCTGGTACCAGCTCTTCGAGAGCTCCTCGAGATACTCGAAGACCGCCTGACAATCCGAGGTAGTCAGGTCCTGGGATCGCTCGAGGCGGGCGATCGCCGAAGCACACTCGATCTCGGAGCCCCACCACACGGCGATCTCGCGGCCGTCCGAAGCCAGCCGATCGAGTGAGGCGGTGGTTTCTTCTTCCACCAGGAGGGGAACCAGGGCAGAGCTGTCCCAGAACCTCATCGGGTGCTGCTGCGCTCGTCGAGCAGTGCTTGCAAGATGCTCCCTCCTCGCCTGGCCTGGGATCGGGCTTTGGGAGCTGCCCCCCGGGCGTTCGGAGAGCTCGGGCGCCGCAGGACCCCCAGCCGTTCGAGGCGTTCGATTCGACCCTGCGATGAGGACGAATCGTCGGTCACGGCCGAGATCAGGCGAGCCACCGGCCGGCCGCGATCGAGAATCAGAATCTCTTCCCCTTGGCGGACCTGATCGATCAGTGAGCTGAGTCCATTTTTGGTTTCAGTCAAGGTGGCTGTCTTCATCGAGCTAGAATAGCCAATATCGATTGGCTATTCAATGTCATGGTGTTCAGGCCCTGCCGAATCGCTTCAATGGCTGGTCTAAGATTCGGTTGTGGCTGACCGTCGGCGAGATCCCGTAACGAGCAGCGAATCCCCGCCGCGAGCGTCCGATGAGCTGTTCGCCGAAGCCCATGGCGAGCTGCGCAAGATCGCCAACCGTCATTTGCGGGGCGAGCGCAAGGACCACACCCTTCAGCCGACGGCGTTGGTCCACGAGGCCTACCTGCGGCTGGCGGCCAATGGGCACCGCTGGCCGAGCCGAGCCGTTTTCCTCGGCATCGCGTCGCGGGTGATGCGACAGGTTCTGGTCGACAGTGCTCGCGCTCACAAGGTCGAAAAGCGCGGTGGCGCTCAGCGCCGCCGGGTGACCCTGCGCACCGATCTCTCCAAGGCCCTGCCTTCGGAGGTCGAAATCCTCGATCTCGACCGCGCCCTCGATCGTCTCGAGGCACTCGATTCCCGCAAGGCGCGGGTCGTCGAGCTGCGGGTGTTCGGCGGCATGACCGTCGGCGAAGCGGCCGAAACCCTCGGCACCTCGAAAGCCACCATCGATCGCGAATGGCGCTCGGCCCGCGCCTGGCTCGGCCGCTTTCTGCTCGAAGGTGGCGGAGGCGAGCCGGCGTGAATCTCGAACGCTGGCGAACCATCGATCGCATCTTTTCGGAGGTGTTGGAGGTGGCGGCGGAGGAGCGCCACGACCGGCTGCTCGAGCTGACCCGCGACGATTCGACGCTGCGGCCCGAGGTCGAAGCGCTGCTGCGCGGCGAGGCCGAGGGGGCGGAGCTGCTGGAGCGCGTCGCCGAGCTGGCTTCGGCGAGCTCGCCACCGCTCCAGGAGGGAGATCGACTGGACCACTGGCGCATCGGTCCGCTGCTCGGCGCCGGCGGCAGCGGCGTGGTCTTCGAGGCGGAGCGCGTCGACCAGCGCTACGAGCGGCGGGTGGCGATCAAGGTCCTCCAGCACGCCTTGCTGACGGATGAGGCGATCGAGCGCTTTCGCCGCGAATGCCAGGTTCTGGCGCGCCTCGATCATTCCCACATCGCCCGTCTCGAGGACGCCGGCTCGACGGCCAGCGGATTGCCCTACCTGGTGCTGGAGCGAGTCGACGGTCTCCCCCTCGACCAGTGGTGCGAGCGCCACCGACCCACCCTCGACGAACGTCTGGTCTTGCTCCAGAAGGTGGCGAGCGGGGTGGCCTTCGCCCATCGCAACCTGGTGGTCCATCGCGATCTCAAGCCGAGCAATGTTCTGGTGACCGCCGACGGGCAGCCCAAGCTGCTCGACTTCGGCATCGCCCGGGTGCTCGCCGGAGGCCGCCGCGACTGGACCCGGCTGACCGTCACCCGTGGGCCGATGACGCCGCAGTTCGCCAGCCCCGAGCAGCTCCAGGGGCGCGAGGTGTCGACCGCCAGCGATGTCTACTCGCTGGGCCTCTTGCTCTACCAGTTGGTGACCGGCCGTCTGCCCTACATCTTGAACGACCTCGGGGACGAGACGGTGGCCCGCCTGGTCGCCGGTGACCTGGCGCTGCCGGCGCCGAGCAGCGCCGCCCGGGGCGCGGCGGAGGGTGCCATTCCCGCTGGCGCCCTGCGAGGCGACCTCGACACCATCATCCTCACCGCCCTCGAGGTCGATCCCGAGCGTCGTTTCCGGTCAGCTCAGGCCCTGGCAGACGAGATCGATCGCTTCCGTTCGGGGCTGCCCATCCTGGCGCGCGCTCCGAGCGTCGGCTATGTGCTGCGCCGTTTCGTGGGTCGCCATCGGCTGGGGGTGGCGGCGGGGGTCGCGATCGTCGCGGTGGCCACCGCGATGGTCGTCAGCTTGGTGCTCAGCTCGAGTCGCCTGCGCGCCCAGGAGGCCCATGCTCGGCGCACCGCCGGGACCGCCCAGGAGGTGACGGTCTTCCTGAGCGGGCTGTTCGAAGGTGCCGAGCCGGCGGTCCACCAGGGCCGCCACCTCAATGCCCGTGAGCTCCTCGATCGCGGCGCCGCGACCTTCGAGCAGCGCACCATCGACGACCCGGGAGTCCAGTCCGCCGTCGCCTCGGCGATCGGCAAGGCCTACCTGGAGCTCTCCGCTTTTCCCGAAGCGCGCTCCTTCTTGGAGCAGTCGCAGACCTGGCGTGAGACGGCCGGTACCCCCGTCACCCGGGCGGAGAACCTTCTCTTGCTGTCGCGACTCGACTTCGCGGAGTCCCACTTCGAGGCCGCCGAGCAGCAGGCCCGCCGGGCCCTCGATCTGCTCGCCGACTCGAAGAGTCACCAAGCGATGGTGGACGAGGGGCGGGTCCTCCTCGGGCGAGCCTTGATGGCGCGAGGAAAGCTCGATGCGGGCGAGGCCGAGCTGCGCTCCCTGCTCGCCGCCAGCGGCCGAAGCTCCTCGCTGGCCCCCGGGCTCGCCGGTTTGGTCGCCTTCGAGCTCGGCAGCGCGGCCTTCAAGCGCGGCCAGTTCGAAGTCGCCCGGGGGCAGCTGGCGCAGGCCGTCGACCGGCTGACGCTGGCCCATGGCGAGCTGCATCCGCAGATCTTCGAAGTGCAGCGCTTGCTCTTTCACGTCGAATCCACTCTCGATCCGGCGCAGGCTGCCGAGGAGCCGGCCAAGCTGCGCGCCCTCCTCGAGCGCCAGAAACGGGTCTACGGCGATGCCCACGAGCAGATGATGTGGACCCTCACGGATCTCGCCAGCTCCTACACCCTGCGCCACCAGGACGACCTCGCCGAGGGCCACTACCGCGAAGCCTTGGCGATGCAGGATGTGCTGCTCGCGGACGACCACATGGTGCTGGCGATCATCCACGCCGGGCTCGGCCACGTCGCCCGGCGGCGAGAGGACCTGGCGGTCGCCATCGACCATTTCGAGCGCTCCCTGGTCATCGCCGAGCGCTCCTTCGCCGCCGACTCCATCGACCTGGCCTACCCGCGCATGACCTTGGGCCATGCCCTGAGTCGCGCCGGCCGCTGTCGCGAGGCGGCGGACCTGCTCGAGGCTGCTCATCGGGCCTTCGACGCCGAACGCCGGGAGGGCGACTTCAGCCGTACCGAATCGCTGTGGGGTTGGGGCTACGCCCGCGACTGCCTGGGTGACGCCGAGGGCCGCGAGATGATGTGGCAGGCCCTCGATCAGGTGGAGAAGAGCACCTGGAAGGACAACGAGGGCCTGAAACACGAGGTCGCGGCGTGGGTGGAGCTCACCCCGCCGCGACCGGATTCTTTCTAGATCCTTCTCTTTAAGTCTCGGATCATCCTGGTGGCTTTACTGACACTGAGAGAACCCTCGAGAGCAGGGTTTGCAAGGGAGTGCAAGATTTCAAGGGCCTTTTGATCAGGGGTATCAATATCGTCCCTGCTTTCAATGGCGTTTGCCCAGTTCTCTACTTCGTTGGGAGTCAGATTTCCAGTCACGAACGAAGTCAGAACCGATTCGACAGCCACCGAGCCAAGACTCACCAACGGCTCCTTGCAATCCCAATCGAACCGACGCAGCTTGGCTTCTACAGCAGCCAAGGGTCGTCGGAGAGCCAGAAGGTCTTCAAGTACGGATTTGCGATCAAGCGTATCGCTCATTGGCTTACCAATCCTGTCAGTTTGTCTTTGATATGAACAATCTTTCCGGCAGGATCCAAGGTTGTCTTGGTGAATCCGACGGTCTCACCGGCGGCATTGATCTGCTTCTCGTATACGGCCTTTGAGCCTGGAACTCGCCCTGGCACTTCTGCCTTAAATGCCTTGCCGCCGCCGGGAAGGTCCCGAACAGTAGTCTTCTCTGCTCCTCGGGGGAGCTTCTTGTTGAACCTTGCAAGATTCTTGGCCTGCTCAGAATTTAGGGAGGGTTTGGGGACGTCAGTCTTCTTGGTTCCTCGCGAGAAAGCCCTTGCAATCCTTGCTCTGAAGCCTCTCACTGCCGCCCTTATTCCCGAGCCTGCCACAGCCCCCGCAACGACCTTTCCTGCGACGACTACCACCAATCCGGCGGCCCCTCCAGCCGCTCGGGCTTCGATGTTGTTTTGGTACTCCTGGGTGGTGATCTCGCCGCTCTGGAGCGCCCGAATGTCACGCTCAAGGGCCATGGCTAGGGAGGTCTCTCTCCCATCGGGGTCGACATACTTGACCGGATTGCCCTTGACGTACCCATAAAGATTCCAGCCATCCCGCGCCGGGTCGACGGAGGTGAAGCGCTTGAAAGGCACATGGTAGTAGCGCCCGAGCATGTAGTCGCTGCGGCCGTGGAGGTCGCGCTCGTGGCCGGTGAACTTCGAGTCGCGCTCGCCGGGGCCGGCACCGAAGAGCTTGATCTCGTCGCCGTAGGGGTAGAAGGCCGCTTCGTAGGTGCGCAGGCCGACGCCGTTGGTGTTGAGGCGGGTCGAGCCGAGGTGGTCACGGTGGAAGTAGCGCGCCACCGAGCCGGTGCCGATGGTGGCGAACAGGCCGTCCGGTCCATGGACGAGGTCTTGCTCGTGAACCCACTGCTCGCCCGGTGAGGTCGGGCCCTGGTAGGGGCCCCAACCGACCACCGAGAGGCGCCGGAGGGTCTTGCCGTTGCTGTCCCGCAGGTTCCAGTAGCGCCGGCCGGTGTCGCCCTCGAAGACCATCACGCGGTAGTTGCCGGGCCCGTAGAGGTAGATCGACTCGTGGGTTCCGGCCGAGTCCGTCAGCCGGAAGGCGGACTGCATGTTGAGGGCGTCGTACTCGATCTCCTGGGCCGGCGGGCTGCCGAGGCCTTTCTGGATCAGGTTGCCGGCGCCGTCGTAGTGGGAGTCGATCAGACCGCCGAAGCCGCGCACCCGGTTGTTGCCGTCGACGTTGAAGCGGGTCAGGGCGCCGCTGTCGCGGCGCACCGTCAACAGATTGTCGAAGGCGTCGTAGGTGTAGTCCTCCCGGCGCGTCGGGCCGGCTTTCAGGACCGTGCCCGAGAGCAGGCGACCGGCGAGATCGTAGGTGTAGCGATCGCTGCCGATGGCCCACGGATTGCCGGCGCCGTCGTAAAGGAACTGGCCGCTGTCGAACAGCAGACTGCGGCTGGTGCCGGGCTGCAGGTCTCCTTGGTAGGTGCGAATGCGATCGGCTCGCACCAAGCCCCGGGTACCTTGCCCGAAGGTGGTGTAGGAGCGATTGCCGTAGTCTGCCTGGGAGAGTTGCAGGTTGGGGTGGTAGAGATAGCTCGCCGACACCCCCGAGGTGGAGCTCACCGCCGTCGCCTCGCCGGCGGCATAGGTGAGCGAAACGTCGTGGGTCGGGCCCTGCAGGTCGCCGGCATCGTTGCAGTATTGCTGGCCGGTCTGCGGTGTCGTCACGCATCGCGGATAGCCGATGCCGGTGCGGCGGCCGGTTGCGTCATAGCTCCAGGTCTGGTCGAAGGTGGCGCCGAAGCGGGTCGGATCGCTCGTCGGCCGGTTCGGGAACCGGAGCTGTAGCCGCTTATGGCTCATCGCGCCGAGGCGCCCACCGTAGGTGTAGGTCTCGACGAACTGGAACGGCTCGATGTCGCGCGGCGGGTAGTTGTAGCGCGCCGCGGTCTTGATCTTGCCGCGGCTCAGGTCCGCCAGGCCGGTGCCGGTACCCCAGGTCTGAGAGGTGATCACTAGGCCACCTTCGCGGGTCTCGAGGAGGCGTCCGCCTGTGTCGTAGTGGTAGGTCAGGAGGTGCTGACCGTCGTGCCTCGAGCGCGGGTTGCCGAGGGCGTCCCGCACGTAGGTGACGCGTCCGTTCAAGCCGTTCGTTCCGACCTCGGGGAAGTCTTCCCATTGCAGCAAGCCGCGGTTGTCCCAACCGAAGTGGCGCACCTGGGTCGGGCTTCCCGGCGATACCAGGTCGGTACGCCGGATCTCCCAACGCTTGCCGTTCATGTCGTAGCGGCTGGCGGTGCGGAAGAGCGGGTTCGAGGATCGGATCTCCTGGCCCTGGGCGTTGTAGACGACGGAGTCCGTTTTGCGCGTGAAGGCGGTTTCGGAGGTGCGAACGTCGTAGGAGCGCAGCACTTCGCGCACGCCTCGGTACTCGACATCCTCGACGGTGAGGTCCGGTCGCACGATGCGGCGGGCGCGGCCGAAGGCATCGAAGTCCTGGTAGAGGGTCGCCCAGTCGCGGTCGACCGCGCCGGAGGCTTGCAGGGTGGTCTCCCGGGTCATGCGGCTCAGCACGTCGAACTCGAAGCGCCGCTCGGAGAGACCCCAGCTGGTTGAGCCGGTGGGGCGACGGAGGATCTCCCGGACCAGCCTGCCGCGATGGTCGAAGTCCTGCGTCACTTCGTCGAGGACGGCGGTACTTCCGGGAGCCCGCAACTGGACTTCGACGCTCGCCGTCTGGCCGGCGGGGTTGAGGTAATCCACCGAGGTCCAGGCTTGCCGCAGGTTCGGGCTCGGTTCGATCTCGACGACGCGGCCGAGGCGATCGAACTCGAGGTCGACCCACTGGCCCGTCGGGTCGTAGAGGCGGTTGGGCAGACCGGTGTTGCGGTCGATGCGCGCTTCATAGCTGTGGGGATAGCCCGGGACGAAGCTCTCCGAGAGGGCGAAATGGGAGTGCTCGTGGTGGGTTTCGAAGCGGGTACCGGCGGCGGCCGAGCCGTTCACCGAGCACAGGCTGGTTCCCAATCCTCCCTGGTCGCCGCCGGCGACCGTTTCCCGCGTCACCAGTCCGGTGGCGGGATCGACGTGGAGCTTGGTGACCAGGTCCTTGGGGCCCACGCCGGCGGGGTTGAGCAGTCGGCGGGTGCAGGTCAGCGACCCTTGGTCGTTGAACTGGTAGAGGGTGACGTAGGCCGGTCCGTCGACGCCGTTGGTCCGCGCTTTGACTTCTTGCCGGCTGTAGTCGGTGAGAATCCAGCGGTCGGACACTCCGGGCATGAAGGTCGAGGGAATGCCGAGATCGAAGTAGCCGGTGGTGGGGTTGGCGGTGAATCGCTGACCGGTCACCTCGTGGGTGGTCGAGGTCTTGATGCTGTGCTGGACGCCTTCGAAGTTGTCGCGCACGATGTCGACCCGGGCATTGCCGACACCGTCGATTTCCAGCGTCTGGCGCTCGATGTAGCGACCGCCGTCGTCATGGAAGACGGTGCGCTCGGCGGCGAGCACCGGGTTGGCGGCATAGCAAGAGGCGGGCTCCTGCAGCAGCCGGCTACGCTCACACTCCTGGCGGAACTCCATCTCGTAACGGACGTACTTCGAGCGCACCTTGCCGCAGGAGCCGTTGGGGACGCAGGCGAGGGTTTCCTGCGACAGGAAGCGATAGTTGTCGGGGCTGGTGCCGATGCGGGCGTCCTTGCGGAAGGGCAGGCCCGAGTCGGTCACCTGGGGCTGGTCGATGGGAGTCGTTGCTACCGGATCGAGCGGACCCTCGTAGAGATTGTTGTAGAAGACTTGGCGGGTGAAGCGGCCGTCGATCACCGGCTCTTTGACCTCGGTGCGGCGGTAGTCGTAGCGCTGGCAATCGAGACCCGCCGGCTGCGGCGAGCCCACCAGGTAGTCGCGATACTCCCAGCGGCCCTCCTGGGTGACGCCGTCCTCGCCGTAGGCGATCTTGCTGAGGATTCCGAAGCGGTTTTGATGAAAGGGCTCCGGCACGGCGGGCTCCGGGATCGGACGCAGGTAGGAGCAGCGGGTGGGGAAGGACCAGTTGCCGTAGCGATAGCCGGTCTTGCCCTGGCTCGGCGTGATCATGGTGTGGACCTTGCCGCTGAGCTTGCTGCAGCCGAGGGCCGACGGCGTGTAGGAGTCGAACTCGAAGCCCTGGCCTTCGGGAAAGTCGATGGCGCTGAGCATCGGCACTCGAATGCGGTGGTTGTCCGGCCCCAGGATGTTGCCGTCCTCGTCGGTGTTGTTGGGGCAGCCGCGGCTGATGCGCGGGTAGTCGTAGTGGAAGTTGTAGGTCGCGGTCTGGCCGCCGAAGGCCGCCAGATTGACGTCCGTCACCACCCGGCGCAGGTCGCCGATCTCGTCGCCTTCGAGGGTGCGCACCTGGTTGCCGATGGCGTCGCCGCGGCCCACCGAGGCGTCATCGATGGCGAAGTTGATGGTGTGCAGGCGTCCTACCCGATCGGTGATGGTCCAGGTCTCGACGGCGCCGCTGCCGGAGTAGGTGACTCGCACCCAGTTGCCGTAGGGATCGCGCATCTCGTGAAAGCGCCAGCAGGTCATGCCGGCACGGCCGCAGAGCAGCGTTCCGGCCCAGGCCGTGGTCTTGCGAAACACCGAGACCACGCCGTCCGGATGCTGCACTTCCATGGTGCTGGCGGAGATCGGCACCATGCGCAGCTGACTGCCGTCCTTCGAGTAGCGCACGCCGCCGGCGATGCCCGGCCGGCCCTCGAGACGATAGAGATGATGCGAGGCGCCGCTGGGAGAAACGTAGAGCCAGCGGCTGAGCTGGTCCGCTTGGCCATCGGTGGGATTGGGCCAGGCGTCCTTCTCGTACCACTCGGCCTGGGCCGGCGGATCGGGCGCGTAGAGCTTGCCAAAGTGCACCTCCCAGCCCAGGCCGGCGTTGCTCTGCGGGTTGGGGACGGCGAAGGTCACCGGCTTGTAGGTGCCGCAGTTCTGAGACGTCGGGCAGTCCAAGACGACGTGGTTCCAGTTGTCGGAGTTGTAGGTGGCGGCCAGGCGATATTTGAGAAGTGGCCCCACCGAATACTCCTGACCCAAGGGCACCGAAAGGTTGAGGTTGCCGTTGCTGGTGTTGATCGCCTCGACCCCGTCGGCGGTCAGAAACGGTTCGTTGCTGCGGAAGCCGCGCAGCGACTCGAGGGGGGACTGCTCGAGCTCGGCGGGGGTCTGGGCGCTGGCGGTCATCGGCGCCAGCAGAGCGGTCATTAGAAGAAGGGCGGTGCCGGTGGAGGCCATCGGCTTCCGCCGTTGGCGGCTGGTGGTTGTGGTTGCAGAGGTGGGGATGAGCTTTCGCCTAGCGGTAGGTCGTTGTGACGACCCGGAGTGATTCACGCAATCGGACATGGAAACTCCCTGGTTGTCGGTCCTTGCGGTCCGAGTTGGTGGAGGCCGACGGCGCTCGCGGAGCGCTCGGGCAAGGTCGCGGCCTCGCTTTCGGGAGTTGCGAGAAGGGGGAGTGAATCGCGTCACAGGGGGAGCCGAGGCTGTGACCTTGGGGCCTGCCGGGAGGTGGCGTCAGACTTCGCCCAGGCCCTTTCTTTGCCGTCCGTCGGCGTCGAAGTTGTCGCGCGCCAGCCAGCGCTGGAAGCGGGCTTCGAGGCCGGGCCATTCGCGATCGAGGATCGAGTACCAGGCGGTGTCGCGGTTGCGGCCCTTGTAGATGCTGGCCTGGCGGAAGGTTCCCTCGTAGCGGAAACCGAGGCGCAGGGCGGCGCGGCGGGAGGCGGCGTTGAGGTCGTCGCACTTCCATTCATAGCGCCGGTAACCGAGGGCGAAGGCGTGGCGCATCATGAGGTACATGGCCTCGGTGGCGGCGGCGGTGCGGCGCAGAGCGGGCGCGAAGGACAGGTGGCCGACTTCTATGACGCCCATCGCAGGATCGATGCGCAGGTAGGAGGCCAGGCCGCCGGCCGGTCGGTGGCCGCCGGCACCGTCTGCGCTGCGGATGGCGTAGAACAGCGGGTCGTCGCCGAGGCAGGTGATCGCCATCCAAGCCTGGAGATCTTCGCTCGAGGTGAAGGGGCCGTAGCCGAGGTAGGTCCAGTGGCGCTCGTCCGGATGCCGCGCGTAGGCGGCGAAGAGATCGTCGGCGTGGAGTTGCGGGTCGAGGGGCTCGAGGCGGCACCAGCGTCCGATGAGAGTCTCGCGTGGTGGCGGCGGCGGTGGCCGCCAGCCTTCGACGGCGGGGCCGATGGGCTGGCCGAGGTGATTCTGGCGTGGGCTCTTGCTCATCAGGTCTCTCCTCCGGGTGCATTCCTCGCGCTCGGGTCCTCTTCGGCGGCGCGGCGAGCCGCAACGAAGGCGGCCGCGGTGCGCCGGATGTCGCCTTCGGTGGTGGCCCACGAGCACACGCTGACCCGGATGGCGGGGTCACCCCTCCAGGTGGTGCCGCCGCACCAGCACTCGCCGGAGTCCTGGAGATGGCGCAGGGTGGCGCTGGTCTGGGCGTCGTCCTCGCCGCGCACCAGGACCTGGTTGAACACCACCCGGTTGCAGATCTCGAAGCCGGCGTCTTCCAGCTCCGCGGCGAGCTGGCGGGCCCGGCCGCAGAGTTGGGAGACCAGATCGTCGATGCCGCGACGGCCGAGGGTCAGCAGGCACGCCCACAGCTCGACGGCGCGGGCTCGCCGCGACATGTCCGGCGTGTGGTGCATCGCTTGGCGCTCGCCTTCGCTGGCGAGGTAGGCGGCGTCGGCCCGCAGGCTGGCGGCGAGCTCGCCGCGGTGGCGGCAGAGAATGATGCCGCAGTCGTAGGGCACGTTGAGGGTCTTGTGGGCGTCGACGGACCAGGAGTCGGCGCGCTCGATGCCGGCGTAGAGGTGAGCGGTCTCGCGGCAGGCGCCGGCCCACAGGCCGAAGGCGCCGTCGACGTGCACCCAGGCGCCGGCGGCGGCGGCTTGCCGGCAGACCTCGCCCACCGGATCGAAGGCGCCACTGTTGACGTTGCCAGCTTGGGCGAGGACCAGGGTGCGGTCGTCGAGGGTCGGCAGGTCTTCGAGCAACAGGCGACCCTGGTCGTCGACCTCGACCCATTCGACGCGCTCGCTGCCGAGGCCCGCCAGCGACAGGGCACGGCGGGCCGCGGCGTGGGCCTGGCTGCCGGCGACGACGCGAATCTCCGGGGCACCGTAGAGGCCCTGGCCGTGAACGTCCCAGCCCTGGCGCCGCAGCAGGCTGTCGCGGGCGGTGACGATGCCGCAGAGGAGCGAGGCCGAGGTGCCGGTGACGAAGCCGGCGGCGGTCTTCGGTGGCAGCCCGAAGAGCTGGACCAACCAACGCTCGCAGAGCAGTTCGAGGCGGGCGGCGATCGGCGACATGACGTCGAGGGCGGCGTTCTGGTCCCAGACGTCGGCGAGCCAGCGGGCGGCCACCGCCGGGGGCAAGGCACCGCCGTTGACGAAGCCGAAGTAGCGGCCGGCGGTCTGGGCGACGGTGGCGGGAGAGCCGACCTCGTGGAGCAAGGCGAGCATCGCCTCCGGGCTCGAGGGGGAATCGGGTAGCGGCCCGTCGAGCTCGGCAAGGCGCCGGCGGGCGGTGGCAGCGGGAAAGACCGGCTGATCCTCGACCTGTTCGATGTAGCGGCGGGCATAGCCGGCGGCCTGCTCCAGAAGGCCGAGGTAGCGCTCCGTCGTCCAGTCCTTCATGGCTCCTCCTCGAGTGTTCTCCGAAGAACACCCTAGCGGGCGATGGTGAACTGGAACAGATGCAGAAAATCGCTCCTTTGACTGGTACAGTCGAATCGTGACTCCTCCCCTGCCGGGTTCCCTCACTCCTCCGAACGGTCCGCGTTACCGCCTGCTGGCCGAGGAGATCGAACGCCAGATCTCTGCCGGAGCCCTGCAACGGGGAGACCGGCTGACCTCCCTGCGGCGTCGGGCGCGGGATCGTGGCCTGAGCGTGGGAACGGTGCTCGAGGCCTACCTGCTGCTCGAGCGTCGCGGCCTGCTCGAGGCGCGGCCGCGATCGGGCTTCTACGTCCGGGGTCCGGGCGCCGACCCGCGGTACGACAAGTTGCCCGAGGCGGCAGCGCCGCCGGCCGCTTCGCGGCCCCTCTCTTTGGCCCTCGAAGCCTTGAGCGGGGATGTCGTCAGCCGCGCCCAACTTTCGGATCTGGTGCCCCTGGGGATCGCCAAGCTGCATCGGTCGCTGCTGCCGACGGCGGCCCTCAACCGCTGCGCTCGGCGGGCCCTGCGGACTTATCCGGAGCATGGCTCGGACTACGACAACCCGCAGGTTTCCAGACGTCTCCGGCGGCAGATCGCGCGGCGCCTCGCCCTCGGCGGGGCGTCGGTGGCGCCGGAGGAGCTACTGATCACCAACGGAGCGACGGAGGCTCTCAGCCTGGCCTTGCGGGCGTTGGCGCGGCGCGGTGACGAAGTGGTGGTGGAAACCCCCACCTACTACGGCCTCTTGGAGATCCTGGCGGCCCTCGGCCTGCGGGTGGTGGAGGTGCCCTGCTGTCCGCAGCGCGGGCCGGAGATCGCGGCTCTGCGCCGGGCCCTGGCGCGGCCGGCGGTGCGCGCCCTGGTGCTGATGCCCAATGGCCACAATCCTCTGGGCTACGTCCTGGAAGAGGGCATCAAGGGCGAGATCGTGGCGCTGGCCGAAGAGCGCGGGGTGGCGATCATCGAGGATGACGTCTACGGCGAGCTGTGCCAGCGGCCATCGCGGCCCCGTACCTTGAGCTCCTTCGACCGTCACGGCTCGGTGTTGCTGTGCTCCTCCTTCTCGAAGCTCATCGGGCCCGGCTATCGCCTAGGCTTTCTGGCGCCCGGGCGATTCGGCGCTCGCGTCGCCGCTCTCAAGGGCTTGACCAGTGTCTCGAATGCAGTGCTGCCTCAGGCGATCGTTGCCGAGTACCTCGAGAGCGGCCAGTTCGACCGTTTCGTGGTGACCGTCAACCGCCGCGTCGAGGCGCAGCTGGATCAGCTTCGCCAGGCGGTGGTGGCGGCTTTCCCCGCCGGCCTGCGGGTTTCCCGGCCGGCCGGCGGCTGTGTGCTATGGCTCCAGCTCCCGGCGGGGGTCTCCGGCCTCGAGCTCTACCGTGCCGCCCTCGAAGAGGGCATCGGCATCTTGCCCGGCGATATCTACTCGCCGAGTGGTCGTTTCGGCGAGTACGTGCGGATCAGCGGCGGCAATCCCTGGAGCGACGAGATTGCGGCGGCGGTCGAGACCCTCGGCCGCCTGTGTCGTCACCTGCGGGCCTGATGGACTTCTGTTCCGGCTGAGATCGGGCCCGACTGTCGCTGGCGCGAGGCTGAGCTCGGCCGCTAGGGTCGACCCTGTAAAGGCGTTCTTCGGAGTCGGTGGACGCTCAGGAGGTCATCCCGTGGCAGACCAACCAAGCTACTTTCTCGCCCTCATCGACATCGAGGATCCGGCGACCTACGACCGCTATCTGGCGGGCTTTGACCGCATCTTCGCCGACTATCAGGGGGAAGTCATGGTGGTGGACGATGCGCCGGAAGTGCTCGAAGGCGATTGGCCGGCCCGTCGCACCGTGCTGATTCGTTTTCCCAGTCGCCGTGAGCTGCGCCGCTGGTACACCTCGCCGGATTACCAGGCCATCGCGCGCTACCGGCGGTCGGCCTCGCGCTCCCGGGTGGCGGTGCTGGCCGGGCGCTACTGAGTCTCAACGCCCTCTCTGGCAAGGGGGGCGCGGCTGGTGTCGCGCGGGCGGTTCTTCCAGCGCCGTTGCCAGATCCGGGAGGTTCGTTCGGCGTCGAGCTGGTGCATTCTCTGGGTGGTCCAGCGCCGGCGGTCGTCGAGGGCGGCGGTGGCCGTCTGGAGATCGTGATACCGGGCGACGGCGTCGGCGTCGCCGCGGCGCTGCGCCAGGTCGAGCAGGTGGGCGTAGATCGCTTCATAGCGAGCCTCGACGGGCCAGCGACCGACCACCAGATCAAACAAGCACCGCTCGATTTCCCGGTAGGCCGCCTCGCGGTCGGAGGCCTGCAGGCGAATCACCGTCAGGCGACGGAAAGCGCGGATCTCGCGACCACAGGTGGGTGCCACATCTCGTAGCACCAGGAAGAGCTGCTCGGGGAGAGCCGCCGTGGTGCGCTCGAGCTTGCTGAGCAGGAGCCAGTCGTAGGTCGCCGCCGCGGGCCGGGGGTCGAGGCTGTGGGTGGTGACGAGGTCGGTCGCCAGGACCAGAGTGGGAGTCTCCCGGCTCTCGCTGAGGAGGTGCTGGCGCAGGGTGTCCCAGGGATACTGCGCTTGGTCCTGCCAGCGCTCGATCAGGTTCGGAGCCCAGGTGAGAGCCAGCGCCACCGCCAGGGGGAGCACCAATCCTCGCCGTTGGCCGACGCCGACGGTGCCTTTGAGGCCGGCGGCGAGCAGGATGATCAGGAGCGGCAGCACGAACACCAGGAAGCGTGCCACCCCCCAGGGGTAGTGAGAGATGCCTTGGAGGGCGAGAAGGATGGGCGGAATCAGGACCAGTCCGAGGGCGAGCTGGAGACTGCTGCGGTGGGCGATGGCGCGCCAGCCGGCGAGGCCGAGGAGGGCGAGCGTCGGCCAGCCCCAAAAACCAGCGGCGAAGAAGTCGGACCAGACCGGCGAGAGATAGCCCAGGCCGGTGGGCGCCTGGTCGTGGAAGCGCTCGCCGGCTCGCGCCATCGGGCCGAGTAGGGCGCGGTAGGCGAGGAACCCGCCGAGAACGGCGAGGACGGATGGCACGACGAGGGTCACGGCGCTCCTCCAGCCGCGACGCCAGATGTCGTCGCTCAGCAGGTAGAGGAGGGCGAGGGCGGCGAGTGGATAGGCGCCATTGGGGTGGGCGAGCACCAGCAGCAAGGCGCAGGCCGCGAACCAGCAGCCGTCCCGCCAGCGGCGATGGCGCAACCAGCGGCAGAAGAGGATTAGGGCCAGGATGGCGAAAGCGGCGAGCAGGGCGTAGGAGCGGATGGTGACCGACTGGTGGATCAGGTAGGGGTTGAAGGCGATCAAAAGGCCGGCGGCGAGACTCGCCTCGGAGGTGAGAAAACGGCGCGCGAGCAAAGCGGTGAGGGGAATGGTGGCGACGCCAAAGAGCCAGGGCAGGGCGACGAGCACCCAGCGCTCGCTGCCGAAGGCTTCGACCATCGCCTTCTCGATCACCAGGAAGTAGTTCATCGTCAGCCAGGTGTCGAAGTGGCGGAGGAGGAAGCCGTAGCTCTCCTCGATCCAGCGTAGGGTGCCGAGCTCGTCGCCGAGGAAAGAGCGCTGGCGCTGGTAGAGGACGCGCAGCAGGGCTCCGGCGGCGGGGATCACCGCCAGGAGGATGCCCTCGCGGCGGCTGAAGGGCCTGGAAGGCGCCGCGGCGAGGTCGAGCCAGAGTCGGCGCAGGGCCGCCGGGCTAGCGGCCATGGCTTGCGGTCCAGCGGCGAGCGGCAAGAAAGATTGGACGGAGGATTCGCTGCACGACGTTTCGGGTTGCGACAGAGAAAAGAGGCCCAGACCTTATACCGACACCGCCCGCGACGGCGATCGTCATCGCGGGCGGTGCGGACTGTCGGTCTTTACAGCCGCGAGCTGGTGAGCTCGATGTCCGCCAGGTCCCAGGCCCGTTCGAAGCGCTGGCGGGTGGCGGCGGCGTCCTCTGCCTTGCCCTGCTGCTCGAGACTCTGCATCAACCCGAAGAGGGACCAGCCGTTGCGCGGGTAGTCCTTCAGGTCGCGGCGATAGACCGCCTCCGCCTGCGCCCCTTCGCTGGCGGCGAGCAGCGCGGCGCCGAGGGATTGGCGGGTCGGGTAGTACCAGAAGGGCGGCTCCATGTAGGGCAGCCCATCCTGAAGCTCGACGGCACGCTCGTAGTGCTCGATGGCCTCCGGCAGGCGATCCGCCGCCTGCGCGATCTCGCCCGCCACCAGGGCATCGGCGATGGCGAGGAGGGTGCTCGCCGGGTAGTCCGAGCCATCGAGGGCCAGCACCTTGTCGGTGGCGAGGAGCGGCTGCAGCGCCGTCTGCTCGGCGCGCGCCGCGACGAGATTACCGAGACGGGCCTGGGCGGTGGCGCGCACGTAGTGCCAGATGGCGTTCGAGAACTCGAGGTCGGCTCGCGGCTGGGGCTCTTCCAGGACCGCCTGCCACTGGCCGAATTGAGTCAGCGCCAGTAGCGGAATGGTGTGGAAGAACTCCACCGGCGGAAACTCCTCGATCATCTCGAGGCGGACGTTGGCGGCCACCTTGCGGGCGGCCTCGAGGGCGATGGCGCTGCGCCCTTCCATGCTCGAGGCGGCCCACAGGAAGTGGATGTTGTGCGGGTAGTAGAGGGCCGGATAGAAGCCCTGGGCGTTGCACTGGGCGATATAGGCCTCGTCCACCGCCGCCGCCCGGACGTTGGCCTCGGCGGCGTCGTGGTAGCGCCCGACGCGCCAGTAGATGTGGGCCGGCATGTGGACCAGGTGCCCCGCCCCGGGGACGAGATCGGCGAGGCGATCGGCGGCGGCTTCGGCGCGCTCCGGCTTGGAGGAGGCCTCGACGGCGTGGATGTAGAGGTGGAGCGCGAGGGGGTGCTCCGGCGAGCGTTCGAGCACCCCTTCGAGGGTGGCCAGCACTTGCGCCGTCTCCGGTTTGGGATTCTCGCCGTCGAGCCAGTAGTCCCAGGGCATGGTGTTCATCACCGCTTCGGCGTAGAGCGACTGGGCGTCGTCGTCCTCCGGGTACTTCGCCGCCAGTGCGGCCATGGCCTCGGCATAGGCACGGTCGAGGGGCTCGCGATCGCTGGCGGGATCGCCGTCGTAGCGCGTCGCCAGGGCGTCGATGTAGTCCTGTTCCTTGGTGCTCACCTGGTCTTTGCGGGCGATCGCCTGCTGAAGGGCCGCGAAGGCGGCGGTGCGCTCGTCCGGGCTCATCACCGCCTTGCCGTTGCTGGTGACGTTGATGTTCGGGCCGGTGGCGAGGGCCTCGCCCCAGAAGCACATGGCGCAGTCGTCGTCGAGGCGCTGGGCCGCCTTGAAGGAACGGATCGACTCGGCGTGGTTGAAGGCGAAAGCGATCACCATGCCTTGATCGAAGTAGCGCTGAGCGCCAGGGTGCGAGGTGGTGATCGGGTGGTGGTGATTGCCCATGCCCTCGAACAGCGGTGAGTCGGCCTCGGCGACGAGGGCCTCCTTCTCGGCCGCCGAGAGCGGGCCCGGTGGCATGTCTGGAGCGCCCGAAGAACAGGCGATGGCCAACGGCAGGATACAGATCGACAGCGGTCGTAGACGGAACATAGCGGTGGTCTCCCCGGCAATCCAACGTCTCGTGTGAGGCGACTCTTTTTCTCGAAGGTGTCGCCCACGAGTATACGCAACGACTTCCCTGGGCCCGCCAGGGGGAGGGGATTCGCGGCGCGGGAAAACCGCCGAAGGCGCCGTTCCGACTGGGCCGGGCTACTGGCCGTCGTCGACCAGGACCAGGGCGGGATCTCCCAACAAGGTCCAGCCGGCGAGGACGTCGGCGAGCTCGCCGGCGCGTCCCGCCAGCGATCCCTTGGCAGCGACCATGGCTTCTCCGAGGGTGGTTCCCGGGATCATCAGCCGTTCCAGCACGGCCGGCCCCAGAATACGGTCGGAGCTCACCTTGGAGAGGGTCGACGAGCCGACGACGGCGCTCGCTCCGGCGCCTTCGGCGAGCAGGAATCGATGCCCCAGGGTGTCGTAGGTAGGGGCTACGTGATAGGTGTTCCAGCAACCCCACTGAATCACCATCGAAGGCCCTCCTCCGGGCGTCAGGCGGTCGATGTCGCCGCTGGCGAGGAGGCCGTCGAAGGTCCAGGTGGTCGGGCTCGAGTGGCCGACGAAGTTGATCAGGGCGCGACCGGCCGTGAGATCCGCCAGCAGGTGGCGATGGGCGGTCTCGGTGGACATCTCGTCGAGGCTGATGAGCTGATGTTGCCAGGCTTCCGGGAGCAGACCGGTGAGCCGTCGACTGAGGCCGGTGAGGGCTCGGTCGCTGGCGTCGTCGGCGACGAAGGTCGCCGTCGTCCGGTCGGACCGTTGATTCAGGGTCTTCTCGATCACCACCGCCAGCTCGGTGGTGGTGCGAACCGGGAATCGCCCCACCGCGACCTCCGGCACGCCGTCGCCATCGACATCGCCGAACAGCGGATCCGCCGGTGCGAAGCGGACGATCTCGTCGGTGGCGGTGTAGAGGGTCGGGATGAAGCTGATCGAGCCCTGGCCGAGGTGATCCAGATAGTCGTAGGTATCTCCTCCGACCAGCAGCACGTAGCGCACTCCCAGGCGGCGGTGAGCGCGGGCGATGTAGGCCTGGATGGCGTCGGGATCGAAGACGCCGCCCGAGAACAGGGCGTAGAGATCGCGCACGTCGACCACCCGGACGCGCAGGCCGGCGGCCCGTTTCGCCGCCACCAGCTCGTCGAGGCCGGCGAGGAAATCCGGGTGGCTGATCACCAGATAGTCGGTCGGGCCGGCGAAGAGATCGTCGGCGGGGCGGTGGACGGCCTCGAGGGTCGGTGAGGCGAGGGCCTGCGGTCCGGCCACCACCAGGTCGCGACCGGCCGGCGCGAAGAGCCGCAGGCGGAAGTCTGCGGACCCGCGACGAGTCGCTGCCAGACCCCTCAGCCGGCTGCCGGCCCCCGAGTAGACCACCACCTGATCTGCGGACAGGCCACTGATCTCGATGTCGCGACCGCGGCCGGGGAAGGTCAGGGCGTCCTGTCGGGCGACGAAGCGGCGCTGGTAGCGCAGGCGGTAGCGGTCGAGGTGGATGAGGTCGAAATCGAAGCCGGTGTCGCCGGGCAGGCGGATCTCGACCTCATGATCTCCCTCGACCAGCAGGCCGGCGGGGATGGGAAAGCGCAGCGTGCGCGCCTCCAGCCCGTCGAACCACAGCTCCCCCAGCCACTGGCCGTCGAAGCGCACCTCGAGGTGGTGATCGGGCGCGAGGCCGGGCCAGTCGGTGACGCCCCAGAGGTCGATCTCGAGAACGGCGTCGCGCGCCGAAGCCGGGGCGTCGACGGTGATCGGAAAGGTGGCACTGGCCTCGCCGCGACGGGCCAGGATGGCGGCCTCGTACCAGGGGTCTCCGTGGGGAGCGGCGAAGCTGTAGAGCCGGTCGCGGTGGACTTCCTGGTTGGCGCGGTAGCTGCGCATCGGTTGGCGCTGTCGCGGTCGGCCATCCTCGAGCCGTACCGCCAGCGCATGGTCGGCTTCGAACAGGTGGTAGAGGCGGCTGGTCGTGTAGAGGCTGTCCGCCAAGCCGCGGCCGAGAAACTCGACGTAGCCGCCGGGGCCGAAACGCCGGCGATTGTGGCTAGAGCCCTGGACGAAGACCGGCACCAGCCCGTGATTGGGATCGCTCAAGGCCAAGCGGTGTATCTCGACGCCAGCGAAGTCGAAGCCGGCGGCGAGCAAGTCCTCGTGGCGAACCCGGTAGATGCCGTCGGCGTCGACCCGCAGGCCGACGATGGCGTCACGCTTCGCTCTCGCTTCGGCAGAGCGATTCTGCCGCTGGGCCGCGACCGCCTGCCAGTCGATCGGTTTCACCGCTGGTGGTCGGCCGTAGCTCTCGAGCGGGCCAAAGGGACCGTGGTGTTGCTGGCGACCGCGAATGTCCGTATCGACCAGCAGGAAGGCCTCGAAGGCCGCGGAATCATCGCTTTCGAAGGCATATCGGCCTGGCACCAGGGAGTCGATCTGGTGGCTCGCCACGGGCTGCCGGGTCAGTCGCCGCCACTGGCCATCGTCCTTGCCGAAGAGGTCGAAGCCGAGGTTGGCGGTTTCGGTGACGGTGGTCCATTCGAAGGTCCAGCCATGACGGCCGCGGCGAGAGGCGAAGGATGACAGGGTGACCGGCAAGGTGGAGCAGATGATCTCCGTGTTGGCGAAGGTCGCCACCGTCCCCGGCTGGCCGGCGGTGGCCCCATAGGGCACCGCATCGGGCAGGTAGCTGCCCCCGGCGGCGCCGGCGACGGAGGTGGTGGGGGTGCCGACGCCGGAGGAGTAGAAAATCGCCCCGCCGGCGCCGCCGCCGCCGGGACCATGGCGATCGCCGGCATTGAAGGTGGCGTTGCCGCCGTTGCCGCCGAGGGCCTCGATGGTGAGGTTGGCGAGGGAGCCGTTGAGGGCGGCGAGCACCACCGAGCCGCCGGCCCCGCCGGCGCCGGCGGCGTCCTGGAAGGAGTCGTCGCCGGCCACGCCATCGGCCGAGATGGTGCCCGTTCCGGTGACTTCGTAGGCGTGCACGATGACCAGGCCACCCCCGGGTCCGCCGGCCGGCAGAGAGTCGTTGTTGGAAGCGCCGGCGCCGCCGCCACCGCCCAGCACCACCCGCCGATGGCTGGCGGCGAAGGCCGTGCCGCCGAAGCCGCCGTAGGGCTGCTGCGGGGCGCCGATCCAGGTGTCGCCGCCGGTACCGCCGATGCCGCCGTTGCCGCCGCCGCCGCCGCCGGCGTTGTGCTCGTTGCCGCCGCCGCCGGCGTTGCCCGGGGCGCCGCGCGCGAGATCGCCATTGGGATAGCCCGGTCCTCCGGAACCGGCCGGAGTGCCGACGGTGCCTTCGCCTTTGGCGGCTCCGTCGTCGAGGCTGGTGCGGACGAAGCCCGTATCGTTGGGCGGATCGACGGTGTCGCCGCTGACACCGCCGCGGAAGCCGTCGCCGTCGACGTCGATGGTCTGGCCGTTGAAGTCGAGGCTGGCGGCGGCCTCGAAGACCACCACGCCGCCGGTGCTGCCGTTCCACGGCGAGGCGGTGATGCTGCCGCCGAGGGTGACGTTGGCGTACTGCGGCACGCGGATCACCTGGAAGGTGGAGCGACCGCGATTCCAGTAGCTGTTCTGCAGGGCGCTGCTCAGGCCGACGGTAATGTCCGGCGCCGCCCCGCTGATCGAGGCCACGCCGACGAACTCGTAGAAGCCGGTCCAGCGGTCCGTCAGGCTGCCGCGGGCCGGGACTCCGGCGACGCCGTCGCCGTAGGCGTCCGTGTCGCTGGCGTCGATCGAGCTGTCCTGCATCTGGATCACCAACACCTTGTCGCCGGCGGCCAGTCCGGTGGCCGAGGTCAGGCGCAGGCTGGTGTCGCCGGCGGGAGCGCTCGCCGCTGGAGCGTAGTACTCGTTGACGACCCCCGAGAGACTGGCCTGGTCGCCATCGTTGCCGGGGTTGACGCAATCGATCGCCGCAGCTGCCGCGTCGGGGCCGCGCAGGGTCAGGCGGGCGCTCTGGAAGGTGCCGTCGTTGGTGCCGCCGACGGTGTCGCAGATCAGCAGGGTCCAGGTGCCGTTGACGTTCTCGCCGACGAAGGAACGCAGGGCATTGCTCGGGCTGGCGCTGCGGTCGAGGTGGTAGTTGGGGGCGGCAGTGGAGTCGGCGGTGCCGTCGTCGAGAGCGGCGGCGACGTCGTCGTCGAGGGCGAGGTCGTAGTCGTTGTCGGCGTCGGCCGACTCGGCGATCACCACCACCGAGGTCGAGGCTGGCGACTGCAGGGTGACGCGAATGTCTCCGCGGTTGGGGTGAGTGGCATTGAAGCCCAGGTCGATGTCTTCGAGCAAGAAGCTCTCGCTGACCAGGAAGGTTCGCGTCAACTCACTGCCGCCGCAAGCGGTCGAGCCATCGATGCTTCCGGCGCTGGTGTTGTCCTGGACGACGGTGACTGCGAAGGCCCGGGGTACCAGGAAACCGGTGCTGAGGAGGCAGGCGGCGATCAGAAGAGATCGGAATATATACGTATGTCCGTGAGTGGAGTAGCTCTCGGTTCCCGGCGCTGGTGATCGCATCGATTGCTCCTGCTTGGCTTCTGGAGGAGGAGGCTTATGGGCGGAATTTCGCCTCCTTTGTTGGGTATCTTAGCATTACGCGCCGGCCTGAAGGTGCCGCGCCGCCCGGAGGGAGGCCTCCGAGGGCGCTGCTCATGCTCGACCCGCGATGCCGAGGGCGGGCTCAGGACGGCGGATCGTGGGCGTCCTCGAGCGGGCTCTCGGAGGGCGCCGCCTGGGCCCGCTCGGCGGGCACGATCCAGATCCACCAGGCGATCCCGGTGAGGATCTGGAGACCGGCGAAGGCGGTGATCGCCCCTCGTAGGCTGAGGACCTCGAGCTCGAGAAGCAGGCTGGCGGCGAGGATGGTGACGGTGTCGACCAGCGTCAGCAGGAGCCACTCGGTGGAGAAGATCCGTCCGCGAAAGCGATCGGCGGTGCGCTTCTGCAGCAGGACCGTGGACAGCACCCAGTTGGCGCCACTCGGGGTGTGGGCGAGGAACACGGGCAGGAGAATCCACAGGGTCCACGGGAGCTGACCCAGAACGATGTAGGCCAAGCCGCTGGCGACGATGCCGCTACCGATGAGGGCGGGCCAGCGGCGCTCGTCCGGGAACAGGGTGCGGGCCGCGATCGGTCCACAGCCGGTGCCGAGGCCTCGAATGGCGAAGAGCACTCCCATGCCGACCGCCGGCGCCGCCGGCATCAGCTCCTCGCCGACCAGCGCCAGCAGGTAGACCAGGCCGGCCCCGGCGAGAGACCAGGCGGGTTTGGTGAGGGCGATCCGACCGATGCGCGGTGAGTCCCGCAGGTGTCGCCAGCCGGCGACGATGTCGTTCCAGGCGGTGCGAATCACCGGTCCGTGGGAAGGGGCGTCGGTGCTTTGCGGAATCACCGTGCGCCAGATGAAGAACGCCGAAACCAGATAGCTGGCGCTGTCGATCAGGAACACCGCGTCGGTGCCGAGGCGATCGGTGGCGAAGCCGCCGAGGGCGGCGCCGAGGGCGAGGAGGACGGACCAGGTGGCGGCCGACAGGGCGTTGGCGGTGAGCAGCTCCTTGGGGCTGGTGATGTTGGGGATCGAAGCGCTGCGAGCCGGGATGAAGAAGGCGCCGATCATCACCTGGAGGGCGGACAGGGCATAGAACAACGGCAGATCCTCGGCACCGTCGATGGCGAGAAATCCGAGCACCACCAAGGCTCGCACCAGATCGGCGGCGATCATCAGCCGACGGCGATTCCAGCGGTCGGTGAGCAGCCCGGCGACCGGCGAAGCGAGGGCGAAGGGCAGCATCTTGGTGACGAACACCAGCCCCAAGGCGAGGGTCGAGCCGGTGAGCTGGCGCATCAGCGTGTACTGGGCGATGGTGTTGAACCAGTCCCCCAGCAGGGAGGCGATATCGCCGAGCCACAACCGCCGGTAGGAGCGATTGGTGCGCAGGAGCTCGAGGTACCCGACCTTGTCAGCGCTCAAAACCGGGGGTCCCGAAGATGGCGGTCAGGAGCAGAGCCCGCGGTCGTCCCAGCCGGTACTGGGCACCATCTCTTCGCACCAGATGGCGATGGCGATCTCGGCGAGCTTCGGTCGCAGGGCGGCGCCCTCGAACTTCTCGATGATCCGGGTCGGGCGCTCGAGGGCGATTTCGCGGTGCCTTTCGATGGTCCGTCGACACACCAGGTTGTCGGAGAAGACACCGCTCTCGGAGAGCTCCTCGTGGACCGCGCAATGCAGGAAATCGATCAGAAAATGGGCCACCGCGAGCTGCGGAAAGGGCTGCTTGCGAATCTCCTCGACGCAGGTGAGGGTCGGCCGGCTCTCGGTGCAGTCGCGGTACTCGGACCAGACCCGCGAAATGCCGATGGCTAGATCGCGCTGTAGGCTGGCGAGGAGCTCGCTGGTGGGCTGAAGGTGGGGAAAATTGCGCGTCACGGTGGCTTCGAGCTCCTGAGTCGCCCGCACGTACTCGGCAAAGCCTTCGTCGATCCGGTCGAGGCAGGTCGCCGGCTTGTTGTTGAGACATGGATCCTGCAGCAGATCGATGGCGGCAGCGGTCCGCGGCATGATCTTGGACACCTCGTCGTGCTTGCGGGCGATGGCGTCGCGCTCCTGCTCGCGACTGCTGTAGGTCGAGGACACGATCCACAGCGCGAAGGGCACCAGCAGGGCGGTGGCGACATAGCGCAACAGACTGACCAGCGTTCCGTTGCGCGCCGCCCAGCCGTCGAATCCGTGGAGTGGGCTGTTGCAATTCGGACAGAGCTTGCAGTCGGCGTTTTCCAGCGGTTGAGCGCAGATCGGGCAGGCGCTGGTATCGGTCATCGCAATCCCTCGCTGACGAAACGGCTACCGCTCGGCGAACGGAGCGCGGCAACCAATCCAAAAGTAAGAAACCCACGAAGCTTATCCCGCGCCCCTAGGCTGCTAAAGTTATTGACTTCGATCGATGCTACGACCATTCTCGAACCCTCTGCTGCGCTGGATCCTGCCGTGCCTGTTGCTCGCCGGGTGTGTTCCCTGGGGAGGACCCAAGCCGGACCTGGCGGCGATCTACGGCCGTACCGCGCGCCACGATTCGCCGCAGCGCAATCCCGTCATCGTGATTCCGGGCATGACCGGCTCGCGCCTCGAGGACACCGCCACCGGTCGCACCGTGTGGGGAACCTTCGGCGGCGATTGGGCGAGCGGTCGCCGTCCCGATGGTCAGCTGCTGGCGGCCTTGCCGATGGCCTATGGTGTGCCCTTCGACGAGCTGCGCGACGACGTCGAGGCGGTTGGAGTGCTGGACCACCTCGAAGTCCGTCTCTTCGGCCTGCCGATCCAGCTCAAGGCCTACTTCCACATCCTCGAGTCCCTCGGCGTCGGTGGCTATCGCGACGAGGCCACCGCCGTCGACTATGGCGCGAACCACTTCACCTGCTTCCAATTTCCCTATGACTGGCGGCGCGACAACGTCGAGAACGCCCGTCGCCTGGAGGCCTTCATCGAGGACAAGCGAGCCTACGTCCAGGGGGAGATCGAGCGCCGCTACGGCATTGCCGACTACGACGTCCGGTTCGACCTAGTGGCGCACTCGATGGGCGCCGTGCTGGCGCGCTACTTCTTGCGCTATGGCGGAGGCGACCTGGCCACCGATGGCACGTTGCCGGAGGTCACCTGGGCCGGCAGCCGGTACGTCGAGCGCGCGGTGCTGGTGGCGCCGCCCAACGGTGGCACCGTCGAGGCCGTGCGCCAGCTGATCGAGGGCAAGAAGTTCGGCCCCCTGGTGCCGCGTTACCGGGCCGCGGTGCTGGGGACCTTTCCCTCCGGCTATCAGTTGCTGCCGCGCAGCCGCTTCGGGGCGGTGCTGGAAGGCGACGGACCGATTGCCGACCTGTTCGATCCGGAGCTCTGGGTAGCGCGCGGCTGGGGTCTCGCGGATCCCGCCGAGGCGGATGTGCTGGCCGCCATCCTGCCCGCCATCGAAGATCCCGACGAACGCCGTCGCATCGCACTCGACCACCAGCGCCGCAGCCTCGAACGGGCCCGCGCCTTCACCGCCGCCCTCGACCGGCCGGCGCGGCCGCCGGCCGCTCTCGAGCTCTACCTGATCACCGGTGACGCCGTGCCCACCAGCCGCACCGTGCGGGTCGATTCCGAGCGCCGACGGGTGGTCGACGTCGCCTTCGGACCGGGGGATGGGAAGGTGCTGCGCAGCAGTGCCCTGATGGACGAACGCGAGGGCGGTCGCTGGTCGCCGACGCTGGTGTCGCCGGTTCAGTGGGAGGACACCCTGTTCCTGTTCAATAGCCATCTGCGCATCACCCGAGATCCCTCCTTCACCAACAACCTGCTCTTCTGGCTCCTCGAATCGCCGCGCCGCCCGCTGGAGGGCGAGTGATGCTGGTCAGCGTCGATCCCACCAGCGGAGAAGAGATCGCTCGTTGGGACGAGCTGACGCCGGCCGAGCTGGAAGATGCCCTGGCGGCCAGCCACCGCGCCTTCGAGGCCTGGCGGCGGACCTCCTTCGAGATCCGGCAGGGACTGCTGCGGCGGGTCGCCACCAACCTGCGAGATGGTGCCGAGGCCCTCGCGCGCCTGATGGCGACGGAGATGGGCAAGCCGGTGGCCGAGGGCCGGGCCGAGGTCGAGAAGTGTGCCTGGGTGTGCGAGCACTACGCCGAGCACGGCGAGGCGGACCTGGCGTCGGTGGATGTCGCGACCGAGGCGCGGCGCAGCTTCGTCGCCCATCGACCCCTCGGCCCGGTGTTGGCGGTGATGCCGTGGAACTTCCCGCTGTGGCAGGTGTTTCGTTTCGCGGCGCCGGCTGTGATGGCGGGCAACACGGCGCTCCTCAAGCACGCTTCCAACGTCACCGGCTGCGCCCTCGAGATCGAGCGATTGTTTGCGACCGCCGGGGCGCCGCCGGGGTTGTTCACCACCCTGCGCCTGGGAAGTCGCCGGGTCGGTGCGGTGATCGACGATCGGCGGGTGGCGGCGGTGACCCTGACCGGCAGCACTCCCGCCGGCAAGGCGGTGGCGGAGCGCGCCGGCCGGGCCCTCAAGAAGACCGTTCTGGAGCTCGGCGGCAGCGACCCCTACGTGGTTCTCGAGGACGCAGATGTCGAGCTCGCGGCCCGGGTCGGCGCCGTCAGCCGGCTGATCAACAGCGGCCAGAGCTGTATCGCCGCCAAGCGCTTCGTGGTGGTGGCGGCGCGACGGGCCGAGCTCGAGGAGCGTCTGGTGGCGCAGATGGCGTCCGTCGCGATGGGTGATCCGCGCCACGAGGACACCCGCCTGGGGCCGCAGGCGCGGCACGACCTGCGCGACGATCTGCACCGCCAGGTCACCACCAGCCTCGCCGCCGGGGCGCGCTGTCTGCTCGGTGGCGAGCTGCCGGAAGGGCCGGGGGCGTTCTATCCGGCCACCGTCCTGGGCGGTGTCGGTCCCGGCATGGCGGCCTATGACGAGGAGCTTTTCGGCCCGGTGGCGGCGGTGATTCCGGTGGCCGACGAAGGGCAGGCCCTGGCCGTCGCCAACGACACCGTTTTCGGTCTCGGAGCGGCGATCTTCAGCCGCGACCAGGAGCGCGCCGCGGCGCTCGCCCTCGAACACCTGGAAGCCGGCTGTTGCTTCGTCAACGACTTCGTGCGTTCCGATCCCCGGTTGCCTTTCGGCGGCGTCAAGGAATCGGGTTGGGGGCGAGAGCTCGGCGCCTGGGGGATTCGCGAGTTCACCAACGTCAAGACAATCTGGGTTGCCTAGCGGCCGGCAGTTTGTTTTCAGGGGCCTAAAGGCTGATAGCCGCGCAGTGTGGCGGTCGCTGGTACGATTCCGGCGCCTACCGGGAGACACCCATGAAGAATCGATTCGCCCTGATGCTCGCCCTCGGACTCTGTCTGTCGCTGGTCCCGGCCTTCGCCGACGAACCGGCTCGCGGACTGGCCGCCTCGGCGACTTTCCAGTACCTGCCGGCCGGGCAGGCTTACGATCCCGAGGTGCCGACCCCGGCATCCCACCTCGGCTGGGAGGTCGGCACCTGGCACGTCCGTCACGATGCCCTGGTGCACTACCTGACGCGCCTCGCGGCGGGTTCCGACCGCATGACGGTCGAGACCCAGGGCTACAGCCACGAAGGGCGACCGCAGATTCTGCTCACCATCACGTCGCCGCGCAACCACGCCCGCCTCGAGGAGATCCGGCAGGCCCGACTGGCGCCCGGAGGGCCGCCGAAGGGCGCTCCGGCGGTGCTTTGGCTGGGCTACAGCATCCACGGTAACGAGGCCAGTGGGTCGAACGCCTCGCTGTTGGTGGCCTACCACCTGGCGGCGGCGCAGGGCGAGGAGATCGATCGCCTGCTCGACGAAGTGATCATCCTGATCGATCCCTGCCTGAATCCCGACGGCCTCGGCCGCTTTGCGCAGTGGGCCAACATGCATCGCGGTCGCCAAACGGTCGGCGACCGCTTCCATCGCGAGCACCTCGAGGTCTGGCCCGGCGGTCGCACCAACCACTACTGGTTCGACCTCAATCGCGACTGGCTCCTGCTGCAGCACCCGGAGTCGCGGGCTCGCGTCCGCACGGTGCAGCGCTGGCGACCGGACCTCTCCGGCGACTACCACGAGATGGGTGCCGACAGCACTTATTTCTTCCAGCCGGGAGTGCCGACGCGGCAGAACCCCCTGACCCCGGATCGAAATCTCGAGCTCACCCGCGAGATCGCCACCTTTCACGCCGCCGCCCTCGATCGCTTCGGTCGCCTCTACTTCACCGAGGAGACCTTCGACGACTTCTATCCCGGCAAGGGCTCGACCTATCCGGACCTCATCGGCGGGGTCGGTGTGCTCTTCGAGCAGGCCACCGTGCGCGGGCATCAGCGCGATACCTCCCGCGGACCGCTGACCTTTCCGGAGGCGGTGCACAACCAGTTCTTGACCTCCCTGTCGATGATCGCGGCGGCCCAGGCCAAGGGCACCGCCCTGCTGGACTATCGCCGCGAGTTCGATCGCTCGGCTCTGCAGTTGGCCCGACAGGATGAGGTGGCGGCCTATGTCTTGTCCCACGATGGCGATGTCGCTCGCGGCCACCACCTGGTGGAGATTCTTCTGCAGCACGGCGTCGAGGTGCACCGACTCGGTCGTTCCGTGAGCTTGCGGGGAGAGACTTTCTCACCGGCGGACTCTTTCGTCGTGCCTGTCGAACAGCGTCAGTACCGCTTGGTCAAGACCCTCTTCGAGCGGCGCCAAGAGTTCGTCGACTCGACCTTCTACGACGTCTCGGCCTGGACCCTTCCGCTGGCCTTCGGGTTGCGCTCCGCCGAGGTGCCGCGGCGAGATCTGGCCGCGGATCTGCTGGCGGCGAAGGTCGCAGAGAGCTCTCAGCCGGCCTTCGAGCTCGAGCCTGCGTCGGCCGAGCCCTATGCCTACCTGCTCGACTGGTCGGCCTACTATGCGCCGCGAGCGGTCTATGAGCTGCTGCGCGAGGGCGTCGGTCTGCGGGTCGCCGAGAAGCCCTTCGAGGTCGAGACCGCCCGCGGACGCCGCGCCTTCGCGGCCGGCACCGTGGTGATTCCAACGGCGGGAGCCGAAGCTTCCCTGGGACCCCGGCTGGCCGAAGTCGGTCGCCGCTACGGCGTGCCCGTGGACCGGGTCTCGAGCGGCCTGACGGCGGCCGGTATCGATCTCGGGAGCCCGAGCTCGCAGGTGCTGCGTCAGCCCAAGCCGCTGCTGCTGGTCGGCCCCGGCGTGGCGGCCTACGAGGCGGGGGAGATCTGGCATCTTCTCGACCACCGCACCGGCGTCGAGCTGCCGCTGGTCGAAGGGTCGCGGCTCACCGGCGTCGATCTCGATCGTTACACCCATCTGCTGATGGTCGACGGCGACTACAAACGGCTCCCGGAGGAAACCGTCGAGGCGATCCGGCGCTGGGTGCGGCGCGGCGGCATCGTGGTCGCCACCCGGCGGGCGGCGCGCTGGGCCGGCAGCCAGCTCCTCGAGCTCGACGAGCAGGAGGCGGCGGTGGCCGGCAATGTCGGCGAGGGGCGTCGCCCCTACGGTGACTACGACCGCGATCGGCAGGCGGAGCAGATCAGCGGTGCGATCTTCGCCACCGAGCTCGATCTCACCCATCCCCTCGCCTTCGGTTTCCGCAACGCCATGTTGCCCAGCTTCCGGACCACGACCCATGTGCTGCGGCCGCCGGCCGACGCCTACTCGACGGTGGCCCGCTACAGCGAGTCGCCACTGCTGGCGGGCTATGCCTCGCGCCAGCGGCGCAACCAGATCGCCGGAAGTGCGGCGGTGGTGGCCACCCGGTTGGGGCGCGGCGTGGTGGTGCGAATGAGTGACTCGGCCAACTTCCGAGGCTTCTGGTACGGCACCAATCGCCTCTACCTCAACGCCCTTTTCCTCGCTCCGCTGGTCGACTCGACAGCCCCCTGGCGTTAGGGATCAGAGCGGCAGTGGCCGGTGGCGGAAGGCGCGCTTGCCGGCGCCGTAGTCGCCGGCGGTCTGGCCCTGGCCTTCGAGCAGCCAGCGAGTGGTCAACAGCCCTTCGACGCCGACCGGGCCGCGGGCGTGGATGCGGCTGGTGCTGATCCCGACCTCGGCCCCCAGGCCGTAGCGGTAGCCGTCGGCGAAGCGGGTGCTGGCGTTGACGAACACGGAGGCGGCGTCGACGCGCTCGAGGAAGCGGCTGGCCTGGTCGGGATCGGCGGTGACGATGGCCTCGGTGTGGGCGCTGCCGTGGCGATGGATGTGCTCGATCGCCTCGTCGAGGTCCGAGACGGTGCGCACCGCCAGGGTGAGATCGCCGAACTCGGTTCCCCAGTCGTCGGCGCTGGCATCCTCGGCGCTCTCCAGATGGGCCTTGGCTTCGCCGTCGGCGCGCAGGGTGACGCCGGCCGCCGCGAGGGCCGAGCCCACCGCTCCCAGGCGCGGCAGGAAGTCGCGGTGGACGAGCAGGGTCTCGGTGGCATTGCAGGCGCTCGGATAGCCGCACTTGCCGTCGAGGGCGAGGCGGGTCGCCATGGCGACGTCGGCGGAGGCGTCGAGGTAGAGGTGGCAGATGCCGTCGGCGTGACCCAACACCGGAATCCGGCTGCTCTCCTGGATCGAGCGCACCAGCGCCGCCGAGCCACGGGGAATCACCAGGTCGATCAGGCTGTCGAGCTCGAGGAGCTGATGCACCGCTTCGCGCCCCTCGACGCCGCAGATCGCCTCCGGTGACAGTCCCTCCGCTTCGAGGGCGGCGCGCAGGCAGGCGATCAGGGCGCGGTTCGAATGCACCGCTTCGGAGCCGCCCTTGAGGATCACCCCGTTGCCCGAGCGCAGCGCCAGAGAACCGATCTGGATGACCGCGTCGGGTCGACTCTCGAAGATGATCAGGAGGACTCCGAGGGGGCTTTTCACCTGACGCAACACCAGTCCATCGTCGAGCTCCGTGCGCCGTACCGGCTGGCCGATGGGATCGTCCTGGTCAGCGAGCTCCGCGATGCCTTCGCGCAGGGTGGCGAGCTTGTCGCCATCGAGGGCGAGACGCCCGAGGAGGGGGGCCGCCAGGTTGCGCCGGCGTGCCGCCTCGAGGTCGCGGCGGTTGGCTGCCAGCAGGTCGTCGGCGCGCTCGTCGAGCAACTGGGAAAGGCGGTGGAGCACGGCGCTGCGCCGCTCACCGGCGGCGCTGCCGAGCTGGCGTTGGGCCTGCCGAACGGCTTGGGCGAGGGATGCGAGGTCTGGGCTCACGGCATGGCTCTCCGGGACTCGGGAAATTCGGGCGTCAGCTCTCGAGGGCGAGGTGACGGCGATGGATGAGGGCATCGTGATTGCGGATACCGTCGGGCGGGTCGCCGGCACACCAGCGCCGGGCCGTCCGCGCATCGCAGAACACCATGCCGCGGCCGATCAGAGAATCGTCGGCGGCGCGCAGCTCGACGACGTCGCCGCGCTCGAAGGCTCCCTCGACGGCGTGGACTCCGGCGGCGAGGAGCGAAGCGCCGCGATGGCGTACCGCATCGATGGCACCGGGATCGAGGCGCAGAATGCCGCGCGGCGCGACCGCGAAGGCGATCCAGCGGCGCCGGGCGGCGAGGCCCGGCCGGGCCGGAAACCAAGTGCCTTCACTCTCACCCCGCAGCACCTTCGGCAGCGCCATCAGGTCTTTGCCGGAAGCGATCACCGCATCGCAGCCGCCGCGGCTGGCGATGGTCGCCGCTTCGACCTTGCTGCGCATGCCGCCGCGGCCGATCTCCGAGCCGCTGTCGCCGGCCTCGGCGGTCAGCCTCTCGGGGTCGTCGATGCAGGCGAGCAGCGGGGCCTCCGGGTCTCGGCGAGGGTCGCGCTCGAAGACACCGGCGACGTCCGTCAACAGCACCAGCAGATCGGCGTCGAGGTCGGTGGCGACCAGCGCCGAGAGCTTGTCGTTGTCGCCGAAGACGCGCCGCCGGGCGCCGGCCAGGAAGGCCAGCTCTTCCGTCGACACGGCGTCGTTTTCGTTGATCACCGGGATCACTCCCCAGCGCAGCAGCGTGTTGAGCGTGTTGCGCAGGTTGAGGTAGCGCGGTCGGTCTTGAAAGTCGCTCTGGGTCAGCAGGACCTGGCCACAGGTGTGGCCGAGATGGGCGAAGCCTTCCCGCCACAGGGACATCAACCGGCTCTGGCCAACGGCGGCGCAAGCCTGGCGCTCCTTGAGCTCTTCCGGGACATATTCGAGGCCGAGCATGTCCTTGCCCAGGCCGACGGCGCCGGAGCTCACCAACAGGACGTCGGTGCCGCGGTCGAGGAGGGTGGCGACCGCTTCGGCGACCGCCAGCAGCCGGCTCTGCACCAGCCGGCCGTCGTCATCCGTCAGGACCCTGGTTCCGAGCTTGATGACGGTGCGGCGCGAGCGGGCGACGGTCGGCCGATCGGTGCTGGAGGATCGGTTGGGCATGGCTTCGGTGTCGGACGATATCGAGCGCCGTACATTAACAGCCGGTGGTGAGGGTCGGCATCGCCTCCTCGACTCGCCTTGGCGGCGCGCCGGAGGACCCATGGGCTTGACCCGCGGGGCTTTCATCTCGGGCTGTTGGCAGCCTGGGTTGTGGTGGCGGCTATACGTTTCAACTTAGAGATGATTATGCATATTTTGTCCTCGGTGGGAAAGCTGCGCGATTTGTCTTTTGGCCCCCGAGGATTGATTAGGGTGTGCGGGAATTCTTAGAGGCCTTGAGCTGTGACTTTGTGGATCGCTATGATCAGAATTCTTTTGAAGGTCGTTCTACCTTGAGCACCGCTGGGTCTTGGTCTGTTGAATGGGGAATTAGGGAGGGTGTCATGAGCCTCTCGGGAAGTCTTGCGCAAGTCGCGCTACCGCACCTGCTGCAGCTCGTTGCCACCAACGGTTTCTCCGGTAAGTTGTTGATCCGTCGGGCCGAGGATCAAGGCCTGCTGGTGTTCCGCGATGGACAGATCATCTACTCCGCGACCAATGCGGCGCGCGAGACCTTCGGCTCGATCCTGCTGATGCGGGGTCTGGTCAGCCGGGAGATCCTGCAAGAGGCGCTGGTTCGGCAGAGCACGGCGCTCGAAGAGCAGCGCCTCGGAAGTCTGCTCCTGGAGATGGGGGTGATCGACGAAGCGACCGTGCTGTCGGTGCTGCGGGAGCAGGTCGAGCAGACCCTCGCCGTAATGTTCCAGTGGAGCGACGGCCTGTTCAAGTTCGAGCCCCTGGAAATCCCGGAACGCGGCGAGATGGGGGTCGATCTGACCGACTTCGTGGTCGCCGAAGGCCTGCCGACGGACGAGATCGTGGAGCGGGTGATGGACCGCCTGCGCAGCAGCCGACAAGAGCCGGGGGCGACCCTCGGCATTTTGCGCCAGGAGCTGGCCGGTACCGAGGTGACGGCCGAGATGAGCTCGCGAATTCTCGAGGTCGGAGCCGACGTCTTTCAGCGCTGCTTGCTCTTTCAGCGCGTTGGAGGGGAGCTGCGAGGCGTCGGCCAGCGCGGGATCGAAGGGGGCGATGATCGCGTTCGGGAGCTCAGGGTCTCGCTGCAGGAGCCCTCCGTGTTGCGCCGGGTGGTGGCGGAGAAGATACCCTTCTGGGGGCCGCTCGATCCGTCGCCGGTACACGGCGCCCTGTCGCAGTGGCTCGGCCGCCGCCCGACCGGCGTGATGGTGGTACCGATCGCCGTCAACGAGCGAGTTTCGCTGGTCTTCTTCGGTGACCGCCTCGAGTCGGCCTCGGGCTGGGCGCCGCCTTCCGAGATCGCTCCGCGTCTGGCCGCCGTCGGCCGCCTCTCGGGCCAGGTCGCGACCTGAACCAGAGCCGCGAAGGCAACAGCCCTCGGTTTCCCGAGGGCTGTTCGATATGCGACCACCGGGGACTCTCGAGAGCCCCCGATAGCCCTACAGATTGCCGCGATCGATGATCTCGCGCGCTTTCTCTCGGCCGCCCAGGCCGAAGGCCAGGCCGAGCGCCAGGGCGGCGCCACCGAGCACCGCCGAGACGGCGATGACGATGATTTCCTGACCCACTCCCAGCTGGTTCAGGCCCATGCTGAAGCCGAGGAAGACGATTGCCCACTTGGCCACCGCCTGAACGATCGCGCGATGGGCCGAGCTCGCCAGGACCCGTCCGAGCAGTTCCGAGACGTAGTGGCCCAGGCTGAGGGCGGCGAGAATCACCGCCAGGCCGATTCCCAGGCTCGGCAGGAACGCCAGCAGGCCTCCGACCAGGTCCGAGAGCTGGTGTAGGCCGAGGGTGGCGAGGGCCTGCTCGGCGGTGAGCAACAGGATGACCGCCATCACCACGGTGCCGCCGATGGCGGACAGCGACATGGCGCCATCGCGCGGTTCGAGAAAGCTCAAACCAAGGCGTTTCGGCAGGCCGTCGAAGCCGACACCGGAGAGGAACGACTCGACGAAGCCGCGCACGGCGCGGGCGATGTAGTAGCCGACGGCGATCACCACCAAGGCGACGAAGATCAAGGGAATCGCGGCCATCAACTGTTCCAGGGTGCTCTTCACCGGATCGGAGATGGCCTGTACCTTGAGGCTGTCGACGGCGGCCACCAGAATCGGGATGATGATGAAGAAGAAGGCGACCGCACCGGCGATCTCCGAGACCTTCTTGGTTTTCTCTCCCTGACCGAAACCGAAGCGTTCGGCGACTCCGTCGATGCCGGTGGCGGCGAGGAAGTTGGTCACGATCTCGCGCACCACGGTGGCGATGATCTTGCCAACGAAGAGCAGGATCAGGGCGGCGACGATGTTGGGGATGAAGCCCAGCACCTTGGCCATCATGTCGCGCAGCGGAGCGACCAGCGACTCCTGGCCGAGGGCCTGCAGGAAGGGCAGGATGCCGAGCAGCAGGATGATGTAGAACAGCAGCCGGCCGACCAGCGCACTCGGGCCGACGGTTTCGCCCTTGATTTCCCGTGGCGGCAGGAAGCGGCCGGCGCGCTGGTCGAAGCCGAGGGCGCCCAGGCCTTTGGTCGCCGCCAGCTTGACGACGCTGCCGATCGCCCAGTAGGCGAGTAGGATGACCGCCGCCTTGAGCAACGAAGGCACCGCACCGGTGACCGTGTTGAGGACGTTCTGGAGCGGGCTGGCGACCAGCTCGAGATCGAGGGCGTTGAAGAAGGCGACGAAGCCGAAGAGCAGAATGATCCACTTGACCACCGTGCCCGCGATGTCGTCGACTTTGCGCTCGCTACCGTCGCTGCGCTTGAGGAAGCCTTCGAGGCCCCAATCGCGAGCCAGTTTCTCGTCCTTGTCGGTCAAGCTCAGGACCTTACGCACCGCTGCGCCGGCGAGCAGCGCCACCAGCCAGAACAACAGCAGCAGGGCGATGGCCTTGACCACCGACGGAAAAGCCGCCGCGAAGCGCTGGCCCATCGGCATCAGGACCTCGCGCCACTGGGCCTTGCCCTGGCTGGCGACCTCGGCGAGGCCGCCGCTGACCGCGCCGGCGGTCTCGCTGACCGCTTCACCGACGGCTCCGACGCTCGAGCTCGCGGTCCGCTGGGCGCCACCCACCACCGTCCCCACCACCGAGGGATCCTGGTCCGCCGTCGCCGCGGGATCCGTTGGTGCTGGATCGGGGGCTGTCGCCGGGGCGGTCGGGTTGTCGACCTCTGCACTGCTGACGGACGTTCCGGCGGTCGCGCCGGGGTCGGGCTCCTGGGCCGCCAAGGTCATGGGCAGACACCAGATCAGAACCGCGAGGAGCAGGACTCTTCCTGCGATGGTCATCATCCTCATCTCTTCGAACCTCCATGGCATTCGGAAACTCGGCGGCCGACCAGTGGTCGAGCTCGACCCGGCTCGTCGGTGCCGATTCATGTCGATCGTGATGGGTTCTCCCGCGGGGCGAATTCGCCCATGGGGAGCACCTCCATTTCCTCAGACAAGTCGTTGCGCAAAAAGTCACGTGACTTTTTGTGTTGTGCCCGGTCTGGAGAGTTGATGAGCTCGCTCGAAGACCTTCCCGATGAAGAGCTGGTCGAGCGCTGGCGGCAGGCGGAAGACCGAGACTTGCGGGCTTTCGAGATTCTGGTGGCGCGCCACGAGGCCCAGGTGCTGGCCAATTGCCGTTACCTGACGGGCGGCTCGGAGGAGGCTCGGGACCTTGCTCAGGAGGTCTTCGTGAAGGCCTTCTTCGGTGTCGACGGATTCGAGGGCCGGGCACGTTTCGGGACCTGGGTCCAGCGCATCAAGATCAACCACTGCCTCAACTTCCTGGAGAAGAACAAGCTCCGGAATGCGGTGTCCCTGGAGGACGAGGTGGTGGCCGTGGCGCCGCAGATGCAGGTGCCGTCGCGGGCCGAGCAGGAGGTGGTGTCGCGGCGCGATCGGCGACGCATCGCGGCGATCTTGCGCCAGTTGCCCGACACCTTGCGGGTGCCCCTGGTGTTGCGCGATGCCGATGGCCTCAGCTACCAGCAGATCGCCGACACTTTGGGCGTCGGGCTTTCGGCGGTCAAAATGAGAATCAAACGTGGCCGAGAAGAGTTTCGCCGACGCTACCGGCGGGAGGTGGAAGGATGACCCGAGACGACGCGATGGGCGAGCCGATCAGTCTGCTGGGCGATCTGCGCGAGCCGCCGCGGGAGGGCTTCGTAGAGCAGGTTCGGCAACGTATCGAGCGCCGCCACCTGGCGGCGGATCTGGTGGGCCTTTCGTGGTCCGCCGTGACCCAAATCACCCGGGAGCTCCTCGGTGCCACCTTCGACCTGATGGGTTCCCCCGAGGAGAAGAACGATGATGGATGAGACCGTCGCCCTGGGCGATCAATTGCTGGTGGCCTTCGATGGTGCCTTGCGCTCGACCGTTGCCGCCCTGCCGCGAGTGCTCCTCGGGCTTCTTCTCCTGGTGTTGGCGCTGCTGGTCGCCAAGTGTTGCGAGTGGATCCTGCGAGGCGCCCTGCGGCGCCTTCACTTCGATACCTTGATGGCGAAGCTGGGTCTCGACAAGAGCCTCGAGAGGCTCGGCATCTCGGCACCGGCCCATCGCCTGGTGTCGCGGGTTATCTACTTCCTGCTGCTCTTCCTGTTCGCGCGGACGGCGGCCGAGGCGCTGGGGCTGAGTGCCGTCGCCGAGGCGATGGGAGCCTTCCTCGCCTATCTTCCGCGGCTCGTCGCGGCGGTGGTGATTCTGATTCTCGGAAGCCTGGGAGGGCAGGTGGCGGGTCGTGCCGTGGGGCGGATGGCGGCCGGCGCCGGTATCGACTTCGGATCCTCCCTCGGCAGCCTGGCCTCGGCCTTGATTCTGTTCGTGGCCGGGATCATGGCCCTGAGTCAGCTCCGCATCGAGACAGAGATCATTCGAATTGTTACTCTCTGTTGCCTCGCCGGTCTGGCCCTGGCCTTCGGTCTGTCTTTGGGCCTGGGAACTCGGGACATCACCCGCAGCATCCTGGCCGGTTTCTACGCTCGCAAGATCTTCCGAGTCGGAGACGAGATGGAGATTCGCGGCGAGCGGGGTGTATTGAAGGTCATCGGGCCGACTCAGACGCTCCTCGAGCACGAGGGACGGACGGTCGCCATCGCCAACAGCGTCTTTTTGGAAGACGTCGCTCGCCAGTAGACCGCCGTTCGGCGGTTACGGCCTCCTTGGGAACAACGACGAGCCCCTGCCTGCGGTGGGGGTAGCAGCCCTTGCTCGTAGCTCGAGGAGAGACAGATCATGAAGCAGAGCCTGAAGTGGACCGCACTCTGGTTGGGAGTGTTGCTGTTCCCCGGACTGACCGGGGCCGAGGAGGAGGAAAGAAAGCTTGGCTGGTCGGATGTCGCCGAGCTCACCTATGTTGCGACCGGGGGCAACGCCGAGGCCGAAACCCTCGGCCTGCGGAATGTCCTGGAGCACCAGTGGGAGAAGGCTCGATTCGAGCTGGTGGCGGCGGCCTTGCGGGCCGAATCGACGGTGACGCCGCGTACCGCGATCGGCGATGGCACCGGCGGCTTTCGGGTGCGGGAGGACTCGGAGTCGGACCTGACGGCGGAGAACTACCTGCTCGCCGGGCGCTACGACCGCCATCTGACGGATGCATTTTTCTGGTTTTTCGGGGCTCGTTGGGAGCGCAACGAGTTCGCCGGCTTCGAGAACCGTTACGTCGGTATCGCCGGTGTCGGCAATGTTTGGTTCGACGACGAAACCACCGCCCTGCGCACCGACTACGGCCTTACCTACACCAAGCAAGATGATATCTTCGAAGGCGAAAATTCCGACGATGGTTATCTCGGCCTGCGATTGTCCTACGACTATCGGCGCCTGCTGACGGAGAGCACCACGTTCACCAACGTCCTGGCGATCGATACCAACTTCGATGAGACTTCCGACTATCGGGCCGACACGACTCTAGCGCTGGCCGTGGCGATGAGCGAGCGCTTGGCTCTCAAGACCAGCTTGCAACTGCTTTACGACAATCAGCCAGCCCTGACGGAAGTCGACCTGGTGACCCCAGTGGCGTCACCCGGCTCCCAGACGGTGCTGGTCGAGCTGGACGATCTGGATTCCATCTTTTCAGTCGCTTTGGTGGTGAGCTTCTAGACGACGCTGGTGCCCGGCTTCGGGCCTCGAGGTCAGACCGCCGCGTGGGCGGAGGGCCGAGCCTCGGGCCGAAGACTGGACGTTCGAGGATTCCGCGACGGCTGGACTGCGGCGCGGAAAACGCAGTTTGAACGCACCCTGCAGAGCGGGGAAGGAGGGTTTCTCATGTCCATGATGGAAGAGTTCAAGGAGTTCGCGGTCAAGGGCAATGCGATCGACATGGCGGTCGGCATCATCATCGGTGGTGCCTTCGGCAAGATCGTCAGCTCGCTGGTCAATGACGTCATCATGCCGCCGATCGGCAAGATGCTCGGCGGAGTCGATTTCTCGAAGCTGTTCATCAACCTGGGGGACGTTCCCTACGACACCCTCGCTGCCGCCCAGGAAGCCGGGGCGCCGACGATCAACTACGGCAGCTTCATCCAGACGATCTTCGATTTCGTGATCATCGCCTTCGTCATCTTCATGATGGTGCGGGCCATGAACAAGGCGCGCAAACAGGAAGAGGAAGCGCCGGCCGAGCCGCCCAAGCCCTCCGAGGAGGTCGTCTTGCTGCAGGAGATTCGCGACTCCCTCAAGCGTTAGCGACCCGACCCATCGGCCGACGACGAGGGGCCGTTGCTCGGCTCCTCACCAGAGGGCGCTCCGCGCCCTCTGGCCGTTCACCTCCGCAGCGAAAGCCGCCTTCAGGGCAAGCGCTCGAAGAGCAGGATCTCTGCCGCCGCGCATTGGCGGAAACCGCACTTCTCGAGAACTCGGATGGACGGTCGCGAGTCCGGTCGGGTTTCGGCCGTCACCCGCTTCACCCGGGGCTGCTCGAAGGCCCAACGGACCAGCGCTTCGACCGCCTCCGGTGCGAATCCCTGGCGTTGATGGTGGGGCAGGATCGAGTAACCGATCTCGACCGTACCGGCGGATGTCGGAAGGCCCTGGAAGCCGCCGCCTCCGATCAGCTCGGGAAGCCCCCGATCGCCCGTCGGGCGCAGGAAATACCACAGTCCCCAGCCGACGGACTCCGGGTTGTCGCGCAGAAACAGGCGGTTGTACGCCATCGAGCGCCGGTCGTGGAGGGGCGGCGGCCAGTGCCTCGGCACCGCGGCGCCGAGACCTCTCGCCAGGCTCTCCCGACCTTCGAGCTCGGCCTCGGCGAGCGCGAGGGTCGAAGGCCACAGCAGCAGGCGGCGGGTCGAAAGGCGAGGTGAAGAATCCATGGTCGCGGCGGGGCGCAGGCCCCATCCCCTGGATCCGTGTCGCCAACCGGCCACGAGCGGGACAAACAACCTCCAGAAGGGCAACTCGAAGGAAGCAAGCAAGCCGCGGCGCCGCTGAGCCGAAGATGCGGCCACCCGGCCGAGGAGTGCCTCGAGGTCTCGAAAAGTTGGTGAGAGAAAGCAAGCCGTCTGCTAGAGCAGCAGACGGCCACCGAGCGCGATCAGCGCGAGGCGGCGGCCTCGCCGCCGAGGTCGGGCGTACCTGGGCTGCCGTGAGGCGCGCGACATGCGCGAGATGCCGAGCAACGCAGCCCGACGGTGGCGCCAGTATCCTCGGCAGGACGAAGAAAGCAGCCGTCTGCTTTGGAAGCAGATGGCTACCGAGCGCGAAGCCGCGAGGCAGCGGCAGAGCCGCTGAGGACGGGGGTGAGGCCGCACGACACGTGCGTGCGGCCGAGGGGGGCGCCTTTAGCCCCCCTGCTAAGGAAACGCCTCGAGGTCGGCGGCAAGGGCGGCGAGGAGCTTCTCGCCGTGGGGACTGCCCCAGCCGGTGACGGGATCCCACCCGAGGCTGGCGCGAAAGCCGCCGTTCGAGCCCGCCACGACATCGCGGAAGATCGACGGATCGTCCTTGGCGATGCGGTAGAGGCGTGGATTGACGTGACCGAGGCGGCGGCCGAGGGCCTCGTTGAGGCGCGCGATGAGGGCAGCCCACAGTGGGGCGGCGGCGCTGGTGCCGGCGGAGCCTTGCTCGGCGCCGCCGAGATAGAAGGTGACGCCGGAGCGTTGATCGGCGAGGCCGGCGACGTCCGGAACGCCGCGGCCGAGGCCGGGGAGGGTCGAGCAGACGATGCGCTGCTGCCACTCCGGGCGATCGAACAGCTTCGAGGCACCACCGGTGCTGGCGTAGAGGGTGCCGCCGACGTCGACCGACCAAACCACCTCTTCGAGGCCGGCGCCATCGAGGGAGGTGCCGCCGCAGGCCAGGGCATAGGGGCTGCTGGCGGGAAACTGCACCCAATCGATGGCGGTGGCCTCGTCGGCCGCCGGGAGGCCGACGCCGGAACCGGTGTCTCCGGACGAGGCGCAGAGGGTCATGCCCTTCTGGGAGGCGAGGGCGAAGAGCTCGTCGACGGCCTGGATGACCCCGGCCTTGGCCTGGCCGTCGGCCATCTCCTCGGGCTCCGGCCAGCCCCAGCTCAGGGAGATGACGGAAGGCCGGTGGGTCGAATCATGAATCGCCGTGAGCAGCGTGTAGAGAAAGCCCTCGGCGTCCGCGCTGGGCGCGAAGTAGACCACCAGATCGGCGCCCGGCGCGAAGGCGGCGGCGATCTGCACGTCCATCGAAGTCTCGAGGGTGGCGATGGCGTCGGGCGGCGGTGCCGAGCCTTCGGCCAAGGCCTTGACGAGCTGCTGCAGTATCTCGCGGCTCACCGGTCGGTTGGTGCCGCGACTCTGGTGGCCGGGCACGCTGACGTCGACGATCTTGGGGGCCGGTTGACCGAGGCTGCGAAAGAGAAGCTCGACATCCTCCGGGTAGTAGCCGCCGCCGAGGGCGATGATGCCGATGGTCTCGCCCTTGCCGTCGACCTTCTCCGGAAAACCGTAGAGATTCGCCAGCTCTGCTACCGAAAGTCGCTGTGACACTTGAGGCTCCTCCCCAGAAACCGCAGAAAACTCACCGCAACAGTATCAATCGCCGGCCTCGGCGGATCGAGAGGGGGCTCTGGCGCGTCTTTTTTCTCTGGATCGTTCGGCGAAAGGTCGCACGAACTAGTCGTCGCTCGGGACCTTCAGCATCTGCCCCGGAAAAATGCGATTCGAATCGAGGTCATTGAGGCGCCGTAGGACCTCGACCTCGGTGCGATGCTTGCGAGCGATCTTCCACAGCGTGTCGCCGGAGGCGACGCGGTAGGTCTTGGCGTCGCCGCGATTGCGCAGGCCAGCGACGTACTGGCGGTAGGGGCGCGGAAAGATCGCCAGGTGATAGTGCGGCGGCCAGCGCTCGCGGGTGGCCTCGAGCACTTTCTGACCTTCGAGGTAGAGCAGCGTGCGCTCGAGCCAGCGCCGGCAGTCGCGGCTGCGGCTGCGGCGGAGATCGAGGGCCATGCCGGTGGGATGAACGCTGCGCGGTGAGGCGTTCCAGGGCTGGTGGCTGCGCGGTCGCGTCAGGCTGGTGACGGTCAGTGGCTCGCCGCAGGCGGCACGATACTGACGGGACAGTCGCTCGACGAACAGGCGGACCTCGGGCCGACCGTAAGGAAACGAAACGCCGTCGAGGCGATAGTCGCGATTGCCGGTGATCGGCACCAGCCAGCCGCGTTCGACGAAGCGGGCGACCTGGGCCGGGTTGCGGAGAAAGGTGAAGTCGTGATCCCGGGCCTGGTGATTCTGGGAGTTGAGGGAGCTCCGGCTGGGTTTGAGGCTCTGGCCTTCGATCGGCGTCGCGGCGCCCGGCAGGAGCAACAGGCCGAGGAGGAGGTGAAAGGGCTTCATGGCGTGCGGACGGGCCGGAACTTTGGAAATGATAGCCGAATCGCAGCTCGATCAGGCCTCGCTGCACTGGCAGCACACGCGGCTCATCGGCAGCATGAAGGGGTCGAAGCCTTGTCGCTCAGGGTCGAAGGTCGCCTCCAGCACCTCGAGCTCCCACAGGCGTTCGAGGCGAAAGGTCCGCCATCCGAGGGCGGCTCCCGAGGAGCTGTGGCCATCGGTCTGGTAGACCAGAACGAGCTCCGATCCGTCCCGGCTCTGGCCGTGGGCGAAGGGTTCGCCGACCCGGTAGCCGCCCTTGTAGAAAAACCGAATCTGGCGCTGTCCGGCGATGGCGGAGCAGACCTTCGAGTTCATCACCCGCTCGGGGATGGCTCCGATCCGGGCCTCGGGCTTCACGAGGCCGTCGCGCTGGTGGTCGCCCGCAGGCGCTGATCCCGAAACCGCATGAGCTGGCGCAGGTAGCCTCGGCCGCCGCGCAGGGCGACATTGCGGTGGTTGGCTCGCGGGACGAGAAAGAGCTGCTTGGGAGCCGTCGCCGCTTCGTAGAGCTCGACACCGAGCTGGTGTGGAATGGTGCGGTCGCGCATACCGTGGATGAAGAGCTTCGGGACGCTCAAGGACTGCACTTTGTCGCGGCTGCGGAACTGATTGCGAGCCACCCAAGCCGGCAGGCGAGGGAAGCGCACTCGCGCCATGCCGCGAATATCGGTGAAGCTCGACTGCACCACCAGGCCGGCCACCGGGCGGTCGAGGGCGCAGTCGATGGCGATGGCGCCGCCGAGCGAATGGCCGAACAGAATGATCTGCTCGGCGGGCTGGCCGAGGGGTCCGGTGAGATGGTCCCAGGCGGCGCGAACGTCGAGGAAGACGCCTTTCTCGCTCGGCGTTCCGGCGCTCTGGCCGTAGCCCCGGTAGTCGAACAGGAAGAAGTTCATGCGCAGCGGCCGGAGGCGTTCGAGAAGGGCGATCTGGTGGCCGATGCTGCCGGAATTACCGTGGCAGAAGAGCACCGTGCCGCGGGCTCGGGGGTGGACGATCCACCAACCGTGGAGGCGTCGTCCGTCGCGGCTCTCGAACCATTGATCCTGCGCTTGCGGTCCGAAGGGGCTGGGCGGCGCATCGACCTCCGGAAGGCCCTGTGGCTCGAAGATCTGGCGGCTTTGGAACTGGTGACGCAAGAGGCCCAGCAGGCCGACACTGCCGGCGACGGCGAGGGACGGAAGGACTAGGCGTTCGTGAGGCTTCTTCTCGGGAGTGACTGCCATAGGGGTTCGAATCCTCGTACAAGGAGTGCGGTGCGGGCACCGAATCTCCGGTCTTTTGCTTCCGCCGAGAGCCCTCTTCTGAGGTGCCCTCACAAACACCTATACGAAAGGTGAACCTGCGGGGGTCTATGGAAAAACTGGACTCGGGCCCGGAAGGACGTAGAATAGGGGCTTGCTGGTGGCGTCCGAGCGGACGTCGGAGGGTGGTTACGGGGGATTCGCGAGATCTTCCGTAGGGCTCTTCGGCGGCGACCTCAGGCGCCGAATTCGGCTGCGTAGTCTCGCATCGAGGCCGCGACCACCGCTTCGGCGTGCTCGCGGTCATAGACCTGTTCGATGGAAACTCCGGTCTCGGAACCGGGGACCAGCTTGTAGGTCAGAAAATAGTGGCGCAGTCGCTCGACCAGGATTTCGGGAATGTCCGCCAGGCCCGCGGCATGTCCCCACAGGTTGTCTCCTTCGAGGACAGCGATGATTTTGTCGTCTGCTTCTCCTTGGTCAACCATCTGGAGGCCTCCGACCACTCGCGCCTTGACGATGACCTCGGCGCGGTCGATGGGCCTTTCGGAAAGTACGCAGAGGTCGAGCGGATCGCCATCCCCTTGCGTCGCCTGGGGCGACAAACGCTCGACCTCTTCACCGCAGAAGGTGCGAGGAACGAACCCATAGAGGGCCGGGGGCTGGGAGGAGGATCGCTGCGGCCGATCGACGGCCAGATATCCCGTCGTCTTGTCGATCTCGTATTTGACCAGATCGAAAGGCGTCATCTCGATATAGGCATGGACCACCCGCGGTGGATCCGGACCGACATCGAGACCGTGCCAAGGATGCGGTCGCCAGCGATAGAAGGGCTTGGGAAAACTCATTGCCGAATAGCTTAGCAAGCAGTGGTCGCGGTTGTGACGACGCGTTGGAAAAGTCCTTCACAGCTCGACGGTTGACAAATCGGACTGTTTCGGTCCAGAATAAACACCAGTTAATGAGACATCGTCTCAATAACGCTGGAAGAGGCCGAACCCCTGATGGGTGGGTGCTCTTGGAGGTTGAAGAATGAAGTACAACGGTCCAAAGGTGCGGTTGTCTCGGGCGTTGGGGCTTGCCCTGACTCCGAAGGCTGCGAGGATTATGGAAAAGCGGCCCTATCCGCCGGGACAACAGGGACCCAATCGACGCCGGCGCCGGCCTTCGGGCTACAAGGAGCAGCTGGTCGAGAAGCAGCGGCTCCGGGCGCAGTACAACGTCCACGAGCGTCAGATGAAGACCTACTTCAAGAGGTCCATGCAAAAGAAGGGCAACACGGCGGACAACCTGGTCGCGATGCTTGAGACTCGGCTGGACGCGGTGGTGCTTCGCGGAGGTTTCGCCCGTTCGATTTATGCAGCGCGGCAGTACGTTGGCCATGGCCATTTCGAGGTCAACGGCCGCAAGGTCGATGTGCCGTCCTATCGGGTACGGCCCGGTGATCTGGTGCGGGTGCGTCCGTCCAGCCAGAAGATTCTCTGTTTCAGAGACGCGATTCAGTCGAGCACCGGCCATCCCGACTACCTGTCGGTCGACATCGACAAAATGACGATTCAATTCGAGAGGATGCCGGAACGTAGCGAGGTGCCGGTAATTTGTGACCTCTCCAAGGTCATCGAGTTCTACTCTCGCTAGGCGTTCTCCTCCGAGCCCTAGTTTCTCGCCATTCAAGTCGTTAGTAGCTCACTTTCGAGCCCTCGAAGCCACCTGTCTTGGGTGGTTTCGAGGGCCGCTTTTTTTTTGCGTCGAGGAGTTGGTTGTCCGGTGGTGTCGACGGCCTTCCTGATCTCGGCGTTGGTGCCCGAAAACCATGAACACATCGGCGGTCAGGGGCGGCGTGCGCTCGATGGTGGCGAGCGCCTTCTGGTTCAGCGTCATGAGCGCTCTGGTCAAGGTCGCCGGGGAGCGCCTGCCGAGTCAGGAGATCGTGCTGGCTCGGGCGATCGTCTCCTTGGTCTTGAGCTACGCCCTGGTGCGTCGGGCCGGAGTTTCGCCCTGGGGCAACCAGCCCGCGTGGCTCCTTCTGCGAGGCCTCTGTGGCTTTCTCGGATTGACCTGCTTCTACTACGCGGTGACCCAGCTCCCGCTCGCTGAAACCACCGTCATCCAGTACCTCCACCCAATGCTGACCGCCCTTTTCGCGGCCTGGTTTCTGGGCGAGGTGGTGCGCTCGTCGCTGGTCTTCTCCCTCGCCTTGAGTCTTGTCGGCGTGCTGGCGGTGGCGCGGCCATCTTTCCTCTTCGGGGCGGCGGCCGCCGACTTGCCGCCGCTGGCCCTGGCCGCCGCTGGCGGTGGCGCCCTGTTCAGCGCCTTCGCTTATGTTCTGGTGCGCCGCCTGAGCGGCAGTGAGCACTCGATGGTGATCATTCTCTACTTCCCGCTGGTGACCGTGCCCTTGGCGCTGCCCTGGGTGTGGCAACACGGAGTCTGGCCGCACGGTTTCGAGTGGCTGATCCTGCTCGGCGTCGGCATCGCGACCCAGCTCGGCCAGGTCTATCTGACCCGCGGCATCCGGCTGTTGCCGGCCGGCAAGGCGACCTCCCTGTCCTACCTGCAGGTGGCCTTTGCCGGGCTCTGGGGCATGCTTTTCTTCGCCGAGGTGCCGGACGGCTGGTTTTTTGTCGGGGCGGCGTTGATTCTCGCCGGTGCTTTCGTTTCCGCTCGCAGTCGTTGAGACGGTTGGACTGTGCTCGGTGAGGGCGCGACTGCGCGCTCCCCGGATCAGGCTGACGAGGCCCTCGAGCCTTGCGGCCAGGAGTCGCGTTACGGCGATCTGCCCTGCTGAGGAGTGAAGCTCGGCCGGTGCGCGGAGTCAGCGCAAGGCTGGAAGCTCCGCGGGTAGCTGGCCGAAATGGTGCAGGAGTTGCGGTGCCACTTGCCGTCGCGCTGCGAAAGTCGGACTTTCGCGCCAGGCGCCTGCAGTGTCTCCCAGCACGACGGCAGCGAAGCTGTGGGTTGGGCGGTGGCGCTCGATCCAGCCCACTTGCCAGCCCACGCGCCGGTCACCCTGTTCGCAGAGACCGGTCTTGGCGCGTACGGTGGTGCCTCGCTGCACGGCGGACGGCAGGATCTGGCGCACCACTTCGAGATGGCGCTGCGGCACGTCGAGAGCGCCGTTCAGAAGACGGGCGAGGAAGCTCGCCTGTTGGCGCACCGAGATCCGCAAGTTTCCCGCTAGCCAGAAGCTCGTCGGGTGACCGCTGGGGTCGCGATTGCCGTAGTCGAAGCGGGTCAGGTATTCGCGATAGGCGGCCAGGCCCACCCGCCGCGCGATCTCTTCGAAGTACCACAGCACCGAGTTCTTCATCGCGCTTTCGAGATCGTGATCACGGTTCCAGGCCTCGACGAAGGGCCGCCGGCGACCGTCCCAGGGGAGTTCGAGCTCGGCGTTCGGAATGACGCCGGTGGCGAGGCCGATCAAGGTGTTGGGGATCTTGAAGGTCGAAGCCGGCCGGAACGGCAGGTCGACATGCCTTGGGAAGACGACCGTTTGCTCACCGGTCGCCAGCTCCTGGAGGCAGAAGGCGCCGGTCACGCCAGCGGCCTTGAAGATGGCCTCCGCCGAGGAGGCTTGCGTAGTCCTGCCCGCCGTCTGCGATGCGGGCGACAGCAGCAGGGCGGCGCTCCCGGCCAGGAAGCGGCGCCGATTGAAGATTCGACGACTCACCAACGGAGTGTAGCCCCTTGGGCCGAGAGCTGGCTCGATGGGATCGGGCGAGCCCGGGTCGGGGTGCATCGGGGCTCGCTCCTTGGGACAGAAAGTCCGGGAGCCGCTCGAAACGGCTCCCGGCATGTGATCAACGGGTCAGGATCTGTCGATTGTTGCTCTCGGAGACCTCGGCGACCTGGTTCTGAGGATCGACCACCACCTCCAGTCGGGCCCGCTGCGGCACGTTCTCCCACGGCACGTGGATGTCGATGCCGACGACGCCGTAGTCACAGACGCACAGCACGATGCTGGGCTCGCAGGTGCCCTTGCGCTTCTTGCCATTGATGATGGCGTCGGGACAGGTTTGGGTGTCGCACTTGTCGTTCGAGGTGTTGGCGCAGGGATCGCCGCCGTCGGTGTCGCTGAAGATGGCGGCGAGATCGAAGGTCTGCTCGGCCAGGACTCGACCCTCGTGCTCGACGGCGACGGTCGCCTGGCCGACCTCGCCGGCATCGCAACCGGTGAGGCGCAGGGAGCCCTCGATCCGGTTACCACCATCGACCAGGGCGACGTGCTCGAGGGCGAAGTCGGCATCGCTGGCGGCGGCGCTGCCGGCGAAGCAAGCCAGGCCGATCAGGAAGCAAAGAGAGAGCAGGGTGGGAAGTCGACGCATAGGGGTTCTCCTTTTCGAAGATGAGGCCTCCCGCGGCGGCGGGACTTGGGAGAACCGGGGGTTGTCTATTTCATGATCTGCCAGTCTTGGCATTCGCGTCAAGGCCGGGCTGGACGGAATACCCTCGCTGAGCGGCCCGCCGAGGCGGATGACGATGCGGTCCGCGCGAGCCTCTGCCGTCGCCCGAGCCCGCGCCGACGAGGCCCTGACGGGATGGTGCGGCCGGCGTCTTGCCTGGGGCTGACGACTCCGGTAGGCTGCGGACGAAAATGACTCAAACAAATGGCAGTTCCGGCGATTCGGTGTTGGACTTCCCGGACCTCGAAGAGCGCCTCAAGAAATTCCGCGGCCGCTTTCCGGGCAAAGTCTTCGTGATCCTCGTGCTGGTCATCCTGGCGGTGGCCACTTCCTTCTACACCATCGATCCCGAAGAGGTCGGTGTGGTGATGCGCTTCGGCGAGTACGTCCGCACTGCCGAGCCGGGCCTCAACTTCAAGATGCCGCTCCCCATCGAGACCGTGATCAAAGTGCCGGTGGAGCGGCAGCTCAAGGCGGAATTCGGCTATCGCACGGAACGCGCCGGCGTGCGGACCCAGTACAGCGGCTCGGCCTTCAAGCAGGAGTCGCTGATGCTCACCGGCGACCTCAACATCGCCGACGTCGAGTGGGTGGTGCAGTACCGCATCGTCGACCCGGCGCAGTACCTCTTCCGGGTGCGCAACGTCGAGGCGACCTTCCGCGCCATGAGCGAAGCGGTGATGCGGGAGGTGGTGGGGGACCGCACCGTCAATGAGGTCATCACCGTTGGTCGTCAAGAGCTCGCCGGCCTGGTGGAGCAGAGGCTTCAGGCCCTCTGCGAGCAGTACGAGACCGGCCTCAAGGTGGAGCAGGTAGTGCTTCAAAACGTCAAGCCTCCGGAGCCGGTTCGGGCCTCCTTCAACGAGGTCAACCAGGCCGAGCAGGAGAAGGAAGAGAAGATCAACACCGCCGAGAGCGAGTACAACCGCGAAGTGCCGAAAGCCGAGGGCGAGGCGCTGCAGACGATCGAGCGGGCCGAGGGTTATGCCCTCGATCGGGTCAACCGGGCGCGCGGCGACGGGGCCCGTTTCACAGCCCTCTACGGGGAGTACCGCAAGGCGCCGGAAGTGACTCGCAAGCGCCTCTACCTGGAGACCTTGGGGGATGTCCTCCCGGCCGCCGGCCGCACCGTGGTGGTGGATGAGCGGGTCGAGGGCTTGCTGCCGCTGCTGCAGCTCAATGAAGTCACCAAGGCCGGAGGTACTCCGTAATGCGTGCCGGAATCCTGATCCTCGTCTTCGTCGTCATCTTGCTGGTGGCCAATGGTCTGTTCGTGGTCAACGAGGCCCAGCAGGCGATCATCACCCAGTTCGGCCGCCCGGTGGGCGATCCGATCACCGAGCCCGGCCTGAAGATGAAGGTGCCCTTCCTGCAAAAGGTGCATCGCTTCGATCGGCGTTTCCTGGAATGGGACGGCGAGGTCAACGAGCTGCCGACGCGCGACAAGCGCCTGATCTTGGTCGACACCTACGCCCGCTGGCGCATCTCCGATCCGCTGCTCTATTTCCAGCGCCTGGGAACGGAGCGCCGTGCTCAAACCCGCCTCGACGACATTCTCGACGGCGAGACTCGCAACGCGATCGCCAAGCACGACCTCGTCGAGGTGGTGCGTACCGGCAATCGCCAACCGGCCCAGGACGAATCGACCCCGGAGATCACCTCCCAGCTCGAGGTGATCGATGCCGGCCGCGAGCAGATTCGGCAGGAGATCTTGGCCGCCGCTCAGGAACGCACCGGCGATCTCGGCATCGAGATCCTCGACATGCGCCTGAAGCGCATCAACTACATCGAAGAGGTGCGCGACAAGGTCTTCGACCGCATGATCTCCGAGCGCAAGCGCATCGCCACCCGCTTCCGGTCCGAGGGCGATGGCGAGGCGTCGCGGATTCGCGGTGAGAAGGAGCGCGAGCTCAAGCGCATCCGCTCCGAGGCCTATCGCCAGGCGCAGGAGATCCGCGGCCGGGCCGACGCCGAGGCCACCGAGATCTATGCCGGGGCCTACGATCAGTCGCGCGATTCCCGCGACTTCTACGAGTTCTTGCAGACCATGGAGACCTTTACCGGCACGGTCAACGGGGATACCTCCCTGATCCTGTCGACGGATGGAGATTTCTACCGCTTCCTCAAGGGAAGCACTCCGTGATCGGGCTGCTCGGCGTCGTCGTCATCCTGGCGCTGGCCTGGGCGCTGTCGATCAACCGGCGGGCGATTCGGTGGCGCATCGTCGCCGTCGGCACCGGGATTCAGTTCGCCCTCGCTCTGCTGATCCTGAAGACCACCGCCGGCCAGCGGCTGTTCGAGGTGGCGACGCAGTACGTCACCGCTTTCCTCGATTTCTCCGACGCCGGCTCGCAGTTCATCTTCGGGGAAAACTTCACCGACCACTTCTTCGCCTTCAAGGTGCTGCCGACGATCATCTTCTTCTCGAGTGTGATCACGGTGCTCTACTACCTCGGGGTGATCCAGTGGGTGGTGCGGATTTTCGCTCGCGCCATGATGTTTCTGCTCGGTACCTCCGGTGCCGAATCGCTCTCCGTGTCGGCCAACATCTTCGTCGGCCAGACGGAGGCACCGCTGCTCATCCGACCCTATGTCTCGGCGATGACCCGTTCCGAGCTGATGGCGGTGATGACCGGTGGCTTTGCCACCATCGCCGGCGGAGTGCTGGCGGCCTATGTCGGCATGGGGGTCTCGGCCGGCCATCTCATCGCCGCCAGCGTGATGTCGGCGCCGGCGGCCTTGGTGATGGCCAAGATCATGTTTCCGGAGACCGAAGAGAGCTTGACCGCCGGCTCCGTCAAGCTGAAGGTCGAGCGGCCCTGGGCCAACGTCATCGATGCTGCCGCCGAAGGGGCCGGCTCGGGGATGAAGCTGGCCCTCAACATCGGCGCCATGCTGCTGGCCTTTCTCGCTCTGATCGCCATGCTCAACGCCGGCCTCGGTAAGGTCGGCGGCCTGTTCGGGTTCCCGGATCTGACCCTCGAGCTGATCCTCGGCTACGCCCTGCGGCCCCTTGCCTTCGTGATGGGGGTGCCCTGGGAAGAGACCGTCGAAGTCGGCTCCCTGATCGGCGTCAAGACCGTCGCCAACGAGTTCGTCGCCTTTGTCCAGCTACAGGACATGATGGCCGATGGCGGTCTCTCGGAGCGCTCCCGGACGATCGCCACCTACGCCCTTTGTGGCTTCTCCAACTTCTCGTCGATCGCGATTCAGATCGGCGGCATCGGCGGCATCGCGCCGGAGCGCAAGCGAGACCTGGCGCGCCTCGGCCTGCGGGCGATGGTGGCGGGATCCCTCGCCTGTTTCCAGACCGCGACCATCGCGGGACTCCTGCTCTAGAGAGATTTCCACCAGTGCGCTCGGCCCGGATCGTCGCCGGGGCGAGCGTGCTGTCCTCTCGAAGATGTTTTTTAATTTGAATATAGAAATGCAATGAACTTTTGGTGATCCTCTTGCGTAGAGAGGGGCGATGCCGAAGCAACTCTCCCGCGAGGTTCCCGCGGCCCTCGGTGCGGCCGAGCGCCAGCGCCTGCATTGGGCCGAATCGAACGCCGACTTGCTCGCCGAGGCCTCCTATGCCCCTTGGTTCGAGGCCATTCATCGCGAGGTGCCCCGGATTCTCGCCATGGAGCGCGACGATCCCGCGCCGCTCCAGCCCTGGCCGGCGCTGGTCGAACCCGCGACGCACCGCCGGTGGTGGGGCTGGAACCATGCCTTGTCGCAACTCTTGAGGAGCCTGCCGGAGCGCTTCTTCGCTTCCGATCCGGCGGCCCTCTTCGACTTTCTCGGCGTCGGCAGCGAGCTGCTCTTCGATCTCGTGCTGAGCGAGCCGGACGGGGTCTCGAGCGCCCTGTTCCGCGGTGACTACTTGCTGACCGAGGAGGGGCTGCGCTGCATCGAGCTCAACGTTGGCGCCGTCGGGGGCTGGCAGAACATCGCCTATGGACGGCTCTACGAGGAGCTGCCCGTCTGGCGCCGGTTTCTGAGTGAGAACGGCCTCCGCGCCCACTTCGACGACACCGTCGAACGCATGTTCGAGCACGCCGTGCGCAGCACTCGGGAGGCGATCGATCCGCCGGGCTCCGAGATCAACCTGCTGATCCTGGTCGCCGAGTCGGGGCTGTCGGTGGCCGAGACTCATCCCCAGCGTCTCTACGAAGATCTCTATCGCCGCGCCCTCGGAGCGGTCAATCCGGCCTTGAGAGGGCAGCTCCTGGTCGCTCCCAATGCCGATCTGACCTTTCGGCGCGGCCAGGTGCGCTGCGGCGAGACGGCGATTCACGCCGTCATCGAGCAGGACACGGAAGTCACCAGCCGGCCTCTTTTCCGCGCCTTCAAGGCCGGCTCCGTCCATCTCCTCACCGGTCCTCTGTCGATGATCTTCGGCGACAAGCGCTGGCTCGCTCTGATGTCGACCCACCAGGAGTCGGACCGCTTCGACGAGGCCGAGCGCGAGCTGATTCGCCAGGTGGTGCCTTGGACCCGCCAGCTCGGACCCCACGAGGCCACCTGGCAGGGCGAAGCGGTGTTTCTACCGGAGTGGGTGGAGCAGGCGCGCGAGGAGCTGATCATCAAGTCCGGTCAGGGCTACGGCGGACGCGAGATCTACATCGGCTGTCGTACCTCGCCGGAGGAATGGCGTCAGGCGGTGGCGGACGCCCTCGACGATGGTCAGTGGATCGTTCAGGAGTACCTGCCGACGGTGCCGTCGCCGGCCCTGGCTCGCGGTGGCGGCTGGCAGCCCCACGACGTCGTCTGGGGGCTCTTCGATCTCGGCGATGGTGCCAGCGGTGGCTTCCTGCGCTCGGCACCGCGACAGAGCGAGGGGCGCGGCGTTCTCAACCTCGTCCAAGGGGCGCGGATCGGTCTCTACTTCGAAGTCGAATCGGAGTAGGCGAAGCTCGCGGCCCTGCGGTTGTCAGCAAGACAGTGTGGAGTGAAGGGCGGGGCGCTCGTGGAGCGCCCCGCCGGGCGGCCGAGGCTTGTCGCAGGACCGCTCGGTCGCCGGGTCGTCCCCTCAGGGGGCGACCGGAGGCACCGTCACGAAGGGCGTGAAGTCGGTGTTGCCCTTGATGAAGGAGCTCAGATGGGTGACCGTTTCGACGCCCGGTCCGTAGCGCGCCCCGCAGGCACCCCAGGTCTGGTAGTCGAGGTGGAAGTCGACGATCACGCCGGTGACTCGCTCGCCGAGAAAGTCGGTCGCCGGATCCGGGAAGGGGTTGGTGGACTTGATCTTGACCCGTGCCCTGCCCTTGTCGTTGGCGACGATGATGTTGGGAATGCCGATCGGGTCGGCGCGGGCGATCAGCTCGCTCCCCGGCGGCTGCCGGTTGCGCACCGTCCAAACGGTGTAGACCCCGCCCGGAATCATGTTGCGAAAGCGGAAGTCTAAGATCGCCGCGGTGTATCCGCCGGCTTCGTCACTCCAGTCGGTGAGGGTGATGAAGATCTTGGCCTTGGCCTGAATCCAGTCGCCAAGGGTGATCGGCTCGCTGCGTGGCCGGAAATCGAGGAGATCCTCGCCGGAGCAACCGCGACCACAGCCCGGACCGGCGCTCGCCATCGGGTCGTAGACCTCGCCGGTGACCACGTCGTAGCCGACGCCGTCGCCCTGGAAGCCCTGGATCGGGAACTGATGGAGGGGAAAGCGCGGCAGCGAGAAGTTGGCTTTCTGCTCCGGCGACGGCCAGGTGTCCGGGCACGGGTACTCGGCGGTCAGGAGGTTGTAGGCCGAATCGCCGGCGGCCGGGATGCGGGCGACGTTGCTACCGTCCTCCGGCGGCCCGATCGACAGGTTGTAGAGCACCATGTCGAGGTCCGGGCTGCCGGCGCGCAGGTCGAGGGGCCGGACGATGTCGTAAGGCGCCAGGAACCAGTTGTTGCGGATCGGGTTGCCGAAGGGATCCATCGGTGGCCGCGAGTCCTTCGAGATCACCAGCTTCTGATCGAAGAAGGGAAAGCCCGGAAAACCGTTGGCGGTGAACAGGCCAACCCCGAGGAGAACGAAGTCACCCTCCTGGTTGGTGATCACCGAAGGCGGCCAGAGCGGCGCTTGGGTGGTGACCGGTAGGTCGACCTTGATGGTGGGTGCTTCGTCGGCCGAAGCGGGGTTGAGCGCGAGAAGGGTGCTGAGAGCCAAGGCTCCGATCACACCCCAAAGGTATGTCCTCGAACGGATCTTCTGCATCGAACGTTCTCCACGATCGCAGCGAGTGGCAGTGGTGCGGGGGCGAGGTACAGCTTTCCCTTCGCGGCACGGAGAAACCTGCCGCCACACCACGACCGAATTGGTTGACCAAGAGCCTCGAGGGCTCCGCCGCAAGCTCGGAATCGACGCCGTCCGCCGTTCCGGCTCGGAGACCCACCGCCCCGGTGGGTTCCAATGAATCTGTCTGATCACGCGAATGCTGTCGTTTACTTATTTCCGAGAGCTGGCGTGTATCGGATTCCTGATATTGAAATTTCTAAGTTCTCCGATAAAGGGGTGCACCGGTGCCGGGGTGCCGCTTCGATTTCGAGGCCCCTCGGAAAGGGCGCCGAGGAGCCCCCGGAGGGTTGTCGGAGGTGGCCTCTTGCTTCGCCGGGCGAGGGCTGGAAGTGACGCCTGTCAGGAATCGAGCACAGGCGTGAGGTTGCGGCAAGTTCCATGGCTCGGCTTTGTGATCGGTCCAAGCGATTGATTCGACGCGGTTTGCGCTGCCTCGGGCACGGCATCGAGCGGTGGCACTGGCCTTGCGATGAAGGAGCGGTGCTGCTTCCGGTGTGCGGGAGTGGCCGTGATCGCGGGGTCCCGGCAAGCTGCCGGGACCCCATCTTCCCAGGCTTGTCTTGCGAAGGCCGAACTTCCCGAGGGAGATTCCCATGAACTCGTCGCGTCCGCTCTGTTTGCTGCTGCTGTTCCTGATCTGCGCTCTACCGTCCGCCGCCGATGACCGCTGGACGGTGCGCTTCTTCGCCTCATACCTCGAAACCTCCGGCTCCTTGAGGGATGCTGGTCCGGGGCAGACCCTCGAGATCGATCTCTCCGGTGATGTCGGCTTCGGTGCCGCCATCGAGCGCCGCTTCGGTGAACGCTGGGGCGTGGAGCTGTCGGCCCTCACCACCGAGGTCGAGTCGCGGGTCGACCTCACCGGTCTCAACTTCGAGGCGGTGGACGTCACCGACTTTCGCTTCGTTCCAGTGACCCTCGGCCTGAACTACCACGTCGATGTCGGCGAGCGGGCGGACCTCTATTTCGGACCGCTCGTCGGCCAGGCCTCCTACGGCGATCTCGAGGCCTTCGTCGACGTCGGCTTCGTGACCGAGCTCGGGTTCGATCCCGGGGACCGGGTCGAGCTCGAAGACGACATCGTCTATGGCGCCCAGATCGGGCTCGATCTGCCCGTCGGGGAAAGCGGTTGGGGTTTCAATTCCTCCCTACGCTATCTGGTGGCGGAGCTCGCCGGTGAAGACGAGGGGCCCGATGATTCGACCATCGATCTCGATCCCTTGATCGCCACCGCCGGCCTCTCCTACCGCTTCTAATCACCAGATCGAGGAAGATTCATGCAACGCTCGCAAATCCTTGTTTGTCTTCTGTTGGCCCTGCTCGTCGCCCTACCGTCCGTTGCCGAAGACCGCTGGACGGTGCGCTTCTTCGGCACCGATCTCAAGACCTCCGGCTCCTTGAGGGATGCGGGTCCGGGTCAGACCCTCGAGGTCGACCTTTCCGGTGACATCGGTTTCGGTGCCGCCATCGAGCGCCGCTACGGCGAGCGCTGGGGTGTCGAGCTGTCGGCTCTCACCACCGAGGTCGAGTCGCGGATCGACCTCACCGGCCTCAACTTCGAGGCGGTGGATGTCACCGACTTTCGCTTCGTTCCGGTGACCCTCGGCCTGAACTACCACGTCGATGTCGGCGAGCGGGCGGACTTCTACTTCGGGCCCCTCGTCGGTCACGCCACCTATGGTGATCTCGAAGCCTTCGTCGATGCCGTCTTCGCGGCCGACCTCGGTCTCGGTCCGGGTGTGCGGGTCGAGCTCGAGGACGACATCGTCTATGGCGCCCAGGTCGGTCTCGATGTGCCCGTCGGGGCAAGCGGTTGGGGCTTCAACTCCTCCTTGCGCTATCTGGTGGCGGAGCTCGAGGGCGAGGATTCCGAACCCGGCGATTCGACCATCGATCTCGATCCCCTGATCGCGACGGCGGGCCTGTCCTACCGCTTCTAGAGTTAGACTCCGGGGCTCAATTTCATGGAGCCCCGGATGACCACTCTCGAGACCGATCGACTGCTGCTGCGCCCGTTCCGCGAAACGGATCTCGCCGAGTACCGCGAGATCCTCAACGATCCCGAGTCGCGCCGCTTTCTCGTCGACCAGGAGTGGAGCGAAGAGCAGGCCTGGCGCTCCATCGCGACCATTCTGGGCCATTGGCAGCTGCGCGGCTACGGGTTGTGGGCGGCGCAGGAGAAGGCGAGCGGTCGGTTGGTCGGTCGCATCGGGCTGATCCGGCCGGCCGGCTGGCCGGGACTCGAGGTCGGCTGGCTGGTGGCGCCCTGGGGACGGGGCTCCGGATTCGCCACCGAAGGCGGTCGGGCGGCCATTGCCTTCGCCTTCGAGACCCTCGGAGCAAGCCATCTGATCAGCCTGATCGACCCCGCCAACGGCGCCTCGCGCCGAGTCGCCGAGAAGCTCGGTGAGTCCTTCGAGCGCCAGGTCGAGCTCCACGGCAAGACCCTCGACGTCTACGGCATTGGCGCTCCCGCCTGACCCCCTTTATTGCATAGCGTATTCGTGATGTGCTATTTATCGATGCCTCGATTCCGAAGCAGAGGAGCGTGGCATGTTCGACCCCAGCGCACGAGCGATACAGACGAGTCATTCGGAGGCTGCCGGTAGGTTTCTGGATTGGGTGGAGGCCCGTCCCGACTGGCTACGCCACGAGACCTTCGGAGATCTCTTCTCGTCCCTGGCGACGGTGATCTCCAACGTCCCCGGCATTCCTCCGGAGGAGGGTTTCGGGTTGCAGCCCTGGCCGCTGCTGATCTCCCCCCAGCGGCGCGCCGAGCAGGTCGAGGCGGTGGTCGGCTTGGGCAGGCTGGTGCGCTCCGTCCCGCAGCGCTTCTTCGACTGCGATCCCCGGGCGGTGGCCGAGTTCTACGGTCTCGACGCAATGTCAGCGGACCTCTTCCTCGCCGAGCCCAACGATCTCGCCTCGGCCCCGTGCCGTGGTGATTTCGTCGAGACCGCGGCGGGCTTGCAGTGCCTCGAGCTCAACTTCGGGAGCCTCGGGGGCTGGCAAGAAACGGTCTTTGCCGAACCCTACTTGAGCTCCTCGATCCATGCCCCTTGGGTTCGAGATCTCGGTGTCGAGCTCAGCTACACGAGCTCCCTGGAGACCCTTTTCGAGTACCTCCTCGATGAGGTTGCCGCGGCTCGTCGCTTGGCGGCGGACGAGGTCAACGTGTTGATCTTGGTGGCGGACGAAGGCATCAACTCGGTGCTCGCCCACGCTCCCGAGCGCTACCGCGCCGAGTACGCGAAGGTGCGCCGGCGGCGCGGCGAGGTCGGTGGCCATGTCGAAGTGGTCGGGGTTTCTGAGGTCGAGTTTCGGCGCGGCGAGGTGTGGGCCCGGGGGCGCCGCTTCCAGGCGGTGGTCGAGCAGAGTGATTCGGTGACCAGTGCGGCCTTGTTTCGCTCCTTCAAGGCGGGGCGGGTGGTCCTGATGGGAGGGTTTTCGGGCCTCATTCTGGGCGACAAGCGCAATCTGGCGCTGCTCTCGGAAGCCCAGGAAACGGACCGGTTGGACGACCGCGAGCGCCGGCTGGTGCGGCGCTTCGTGCCCTGGACCCGGTGGGTGCGGCCGGGGCCCGTCGAGCACGACGGGCGCTCCCGGGAGCTGCGCGACCTGCTCCTCGAAGAGCGGTCGCGGATGGTCCTGAAGGCGGCGCAATCGCTGGGCGGCGGCGATGTCCATGTGGGGCTCTTCGAGACTGCCGAGAGCTGGCGCCGGCGGGTCGATGAAGCCTTGGAAGACGGTGCCTGGATTGCTCAGGAGTTCGTCGAGTCGCTGCCCTGGATTCTGCAGCAGGGTGAGCGGGGTTGGGCTCCTTACGCCGTGGTCTGGGGGCTTTTCGCTTTCGGCGAGCGCTTCGGAGGCACCTATCTTCGGATGGCTCCGCAGGGCACTGACCCGGTGCTCAATGTCGCCCGCGGAGCGAGGGTCGGTCTCGCCTTCGTGGCCGAAGGATGAGCCGAGGGCTTCCGCCTGTTTTTCCGGCACCTCTACCGTTCCTGGTCGATCGGGCGAACCACGATCTCGTTGATCGCCACGTCCGCCGGCTGCTCGACGGCGTAGCGAATCGCCCGGCCGATGGCCTCGGCATCGAGGGGGGTGAGCTGCACCGTGCGGTAGCGCTCGCGAACGTCCTCGTCGGTGATGGCGTGGGTCAGCTCGGTGGTGACCGCTCCCGGCGAGATGATGGTCACTCGCACCTTGCCGACGGTTTCCTGCCGCAGGCCCTCGGAGATGGCGCGCACCGCGAACTTGGTGGCGCTGTAGACGGAGGACGACGGCATCACCCAGTGACCGGCGACGGAGGCGACGTTGATGACGTGCCCGGAGCCTTGCTCGAGCATGCCGCCGAGGACGGCGTCGATGCCGTAGAGAACGCCCTTGATGTTGACGTCGATCATGCGATCCCATTCCGCGACCTTGCCCTTGGCGAGGAAGGACAGGGGCATGATGCCGGCGTTGTTGACCAGCACGTCGACGCGTCCGAAGGCGTCGCGGGTGGCGGTGGCCAGGGCCTGGACCTGGGCGCGGTCGGTGACGTCCGTGAGGTGGTAGCGGGCGCCGCCACCGAGCTCTTGGCAGAGCTCCTGGAGGCGGTCCTCGCGGCGGGCGGCGAGCATCAGCCGGCAGCCGGCGTCAGCGAGCTCGCGAGCGGCGGCGGCGCCGATCCCGCTGCTGGCTCCGGTGATGATGGCGACGGGGCTGGTGGTGGTGGTCACGATGAGTCTCCTTGCTCTTGCTGACGCAGGGCGGCAACGCTCGAGGCGGTGGATACCAGGTACGGGACGAAAAAGGTCAGGGTCATGCGCAGGGCGCGCGAGGTGTCGAGGTCGCCGGCGAGCAGCGCTCCGCCATGGTTGATGGCGTTGAGGATCAAGCCGACGAAGATGCCGTACATGATGCCCCGGCGAACCACTGCCGGCTGCAGCGCGAGGCGTATCCAGTGCGTCACGGCGAGGGCGTCAGCTCGAAGCCGAAGAGGTCGGCGAGGCGGCGGGCCACCTCGGTGTTTTCGAGGCTACCGGTGAAGCGTGAGGCACCGGGACCCCAGGCGTAGAGAGGGACCGGTTCGGCGGTGTGGCTGGTGCTCGTCCAGGCGACCTCGAGGGGCGAATCGGCGCTGCCGCCGACGATCCCGAGACCTCCCGTTTCGTGGTCGGCGGTCACCAGGACGAGGGTATCGGCCGGAGCCTCGAGGCCCTCGGCGACGGCTTCGTCGAGGGCGGCGATGCCGTTCAGGACGCGATCGATCTGGTGGCGGTGGGAGCCCGTGTCCGGCTCCTCGGTCTCGACGAAGAGGAAAAAACCGGCAGGATTGCGCGACAGGCGGCGAACCGCCCAGGCGGTGAGCTGGGCCAGGGTGGGCTCTTGCTCTCGGTCGGCGATGGTGCCGGCCGCGAAGAGGCCCGCAGCCGGTTCCTCGGCTGACTCCAAAGCCTCGAGATCGCTCCAGGTCTCGGCCAGGCGATGCTGACGCTGGAGGACGCTGGCGGCCTCTTCGGTGCCTTCGTGGTCGGACGATTCGCCGACCAGCAGGTCGGCTCCGGAGGTCGCCATATCGGCCAGGATCTGGCCATACTCGCGGCGGCTCTCGCGGTGCACCACGAAGGCCGCGGGGCTGGCGTCCCAGAGGTACGAATCGGTCACCAGGCCGATCGCCTTGCCCGCCTCCCGGGCGGCCTCGAACAGGGTTCGCACCGGACGCCCGCGGTCATCGACGGACAGGTGCCCGGGGGGGACCGCCACGCCACTGGCCAGCGCGGTGGCGCCGGCGGCGGAGTCGGTGTAGAGGCTGAAGGCGGAGAAGGTGGTGATCGCCGCCGAGTAGGGCAAGCGCTCGAAGAGCAGGGGTTGGCGGGCGCCCCGGCGGGTGGCGCGGGCGGCGGCGACGTGGGAGTAGCCCATGCCGTCGCCGAGGAACAGAATGAGATTGCGCGGTGTCGCGGTGGCCTGGGGCTGGTTCGCGAGCTCGCCCTCGACAGTGCCAGTCGGCTGTGCCAGTGGGGATCTCTCACCGATCGCGAAGTCGATGGGGGAACCATCGATCGGCTCGCCTCCGCCGTGCGACGGGCGCGGCAGCTCGACGCCGAAGAAACACAGGGCGAGGAGCACCCAGCCGAGGGCGAGGACTCCCATGACGACGCCCAGGATGACCCGCTGCGGACTGACGGTCGGCATCTCGCTCTCCTTCTCGGTCGGTGATCGGACGCCTAGTCTCGCGGTATTCGCCGATCGTCGCAAGGACGCTAGCAGGTTGCTGAAGAACTTTTAGCCCCCCTGGCCGGCCGCCCCTGAAATAAACAGCAGGCGCTGAAGCCGCCACGCGGCTTTCTCAGCAGCCTGCTAGGCGTCGATCTCCTGCAGGCGGGAGAAGAAGTGGCGCAGGGACTCGCCCGGTCGATGGAACTCGAAGAAGCGGTCGAGATGGCCCAGGGAGGGCTCGAGACGCTGTCGTCGCGCCCACTCGAGAAAGGGCACCAGCAGCGGCGAAGCGTGCTCGAGCTCGAGGCGCAGAAGGCGCGCCGTGACGCCGCCGTCGGCGAGGAAGCCGGTGCGGTCGTAGGCGCGATAGACCTCTTCGAGGTCGTAGGGCACCCGTCGCAGCTCGACTTCCCAGCCGTCGGAGGTGCTCTCGAAGATGGCGTACTGGGCCGCCTGGTCGCGGTTGAAGGGCATGCCCACGGAGCCGATGTTGACGATCATCCCCTGGGCGACGTGGCGGATCAGCGGGCGGTGGGTGTGGGCGCAGACCAGAACCCCCTCCGGCACTGCGTTCCAGTGCTCCTCGAGGCGGGCTTCGTTGGTCCACGGTCCGATGCCGTCGCGGTTCGACGCCGGAGTGCCGTGCACCAGCCGCATGCCCGGTCGGCGGAGCGAGAAGGGCAGGGCAGCGATGTACTCGACGTCCTCGGAGGTGAGCTCGGCGGCCATCCAGCGCGCCGCGGCCCACTCTTCGTCATGGTGCCAAGAGCTCGGGATATTGCCGCGGCGGAAGTCGAGGAGGTACTCCTCGTGATTTCCCCCGATGGTGGCGAGGCCAAGCTCGCGGATGCGTCGGGTGACGGCCGATCCCTGCGGACCCCGCCCGACGAGATCGCCACCCACCAGGGTTTCGTCGACGTCTTGAGAGGCGATGTCCGCCAGGACGGCGTCGAGGGCGGGAACGTTGCCGTGGATGTCCGAGAGGATGGCGATGCGAGACATGGGGAAAGCTTGCTGGTGATTGGCGCTCGAATTGTAAGCCGGCAAAACGATTCTCTGGCGCCTTTCATTCCTGTGCCGTGCTGCCGACCCGTCCGGTCCATGCCTCGGCCGCTATGATCGTGCGCGATCATGTCCTACCGCGAGTATCTGCCGCCGGCTGCGCTACGAGCTTGGGTCGAGTGTTTCTGGTTGGCGCGCCGCGGCGACGCCCATCGGGTGATGCCGGACGGCTGCGCCGACATCCTGATCGAGCTCGACGAGGCCGCGGCGTCGGTGGTCGGCACGATGACCGTGGCGCGACAGATTCCGGCCGTTCGCTCCGGAACGCTCGTGGCGGTGCGCTTTCGGCCCGGCGGGGCGCAGCCCTGGTTGGGGGGCTCGATGCGACCATTGACCGATCAGCGGCAACCCTTGCAGAAGTCTTGGAACGAGCGCGCGGAGCGCTTGGCCGAGGTCGCGATCAGCGGCGCCCGCGGCGACTCCGACCTTCAGCCTCCGGTGGTGCAACGGCTGGCTGCCGAGATGATGGCCGAAATCGGGCGGGTCGAGGCGCCGCCGCGGGCGATCGCTCGCGCGGTGGCCCGCTTGAACTGCGGTACCCGAGTTGCTGCCGTGGCCGATGAGCTGGGGATGTCTCGTCAGCAGCTCACTCGGCGGTTCCAGAAGACTGTCGGCGTGGGCCCCAAGGCTTTGGCCCGCATCCTGCGGCTTCGCCGCCTATTGGCGCACTGCGCCGGCCGCCGGCCGCAGGCCGACGACGCCTTCGCCCTCGGCTACTGCGATCAAGCCCACATGGCTCGGGAAGTGCGCCTGTTGACTGGTGAGTCCCTGCGCCTCCTCTTCGCCTCCGCGCGGGAGGTTCCATTCTTCCAAGACGCGGCGGATTCGATCCTGTCAGGATCGAGAGCATGACCAAGCCACTCATCTCATCGCTGTTGATTCTGGTGTCGACCCTCGCGTCGGCCGGGGCCCTTGGCGGGCAGGAGGTCGAAGTGAAGCGTTTGACGTCATTGCTGGTGGTCGAGAAGGTCGAGCCGAGTCTGGAGTTCTGGGTCGAGAGGCTCGGCTTCGAGGTCGCCGACGAGGTCCCCGGCGAAGGAGGACTCGCCTTCGTGATCCTCAAACGGCCGGGGATCGAGCTCATGCTGCAGTCCCGAGCCAGCGTCGCCGCCGACATTCCGGCGATCGCCGAGGCCTCCGGACCGAGCTCCCTCTACATCGAAGTCGAGGATCTCGCCGCCATCGAGCGGGCTCTCGAAGGGGTCGATCTGGTGTTCCCGCGCCGCACCACTTTCTATGGAGCGACGGAGATCGGGGTGCGCGATCCCGGCGGCCACTGGCTGGTGTTCGCTCAGTTCGGCGACGATTGATCGCTGGCGTTGCCATCGGTTGAAGGTGCCTTGGCGAGGGGGAGCTCGAAGGCGTAGAGGGTCTCGTGATTGCGCGCCAGGAGCAAGCCGTCGGAAAGGGCTGGATAGGGCAGCATGCGGGGGGCGGTGCGGTGGCGGGCCAGGGGCTGAAAGGCCTCTGGCGTCGCCTCGGCGAGGATCAGCTCGCCGGCCTCGCGCAGGATCAACAGCTTTTCACCGACCCGCAAGATCGATCCCGCCCCGAAGCGGTCGACGCTCCACAGCACCTCACCACTGGCGGCGTCGATGGCGCGCAGCGCGGGCATCGCCTCCTGGCGGCCGTGATAGCCGAACAGGGTGCCGCGGTGGTGGACGCTGGTGGCGTAGTGATTGGTCAGCGAGCGATCACCCTGCCACAGGGCGCGGGCAGCTTCACCGGAGACATCGAGTAGGACGGCGCCGGTGCCGTAGCTGGCCGACAGGAAGACCTGGTCTCCGACCAGGATCGGGGTCGCGGCGTTGACCGAAGCCTTGATGCGGGCTCGCCACCGGAACTCGAGGCGGACCTTGCCGGTCCCGGGTGCGAGGGCGACCAGCCCTTCGCGGGTGAAGACCAGCAGCTCGGCCTTACCCCGGTAGCGGTGAAGGATCGGTGACGAGTAGCTGGCTTCGTGGTCGGTGGCGGTCCAGCGGGTTTCGCCGCTGCCGCGGTCGAAGGCCACGATGCCGCCCTTCTCGCCGCCGACATTGACCACCACCAGGTCGTCGACGACCAGTGGGGAGCAGGCGGCGCCGAAGTAGCCGTCGTCGGCGACGAAGCGGCGGTGGGTGTCCACCGACCAGAGCTCCTTGCCGCTGGCGAGGGCGATCGCCGTCAGTCGGCCCTCGGCGCTGTAGGTGAAGACTCGATCGCCGTCCACCGTCGGGGTGCTGCGCGGCCCCTCGTCGAAGCCGAAGTCGTCCTTGTAGGTCGACCGCTGGCGGTGGCTCCAGAGAACCTTGCCGTTCGTCGGGTCGAGGGCCTGGAGCAGATCGTCGGCGTCCTGCCGATGGAACACCAGCACCTTGCCTTGGGCGATGACCGGTGCCGAGTAGCCGGCACCGACGGCGTGCTTCCAGCGCACGGACGGGCCCTCCGGTCCCCAGGCCGCAAGGGCGACATCGCTGGTGCCGTTGCGCTCGGGTCCGAGCCACTGCGGCCAGTCGGCGAGACTCGGCAGGCTGCTGGCAAGGGCCAATATCAAGGCGAGGCAGGCGGGTTTGGTCATCGCTCCGCTTCCTGCTGCCAGCGATCCGGGATGGCGCTGAGCATGACCAGCAGCAGGACACCGAATCCGAGCACCGAGGTCGCCTCGACGGTGGTCCACCACCAGGGCAATCCGGCGTAGAGATCGACCGCTGCGAGGGCGAGGCCGAGGCCGATATTCGAGATTCCCAGGTAGCGCAGCATCGGTCGCAGGCGCTGGATGTCCGACGCACCGAGGATCAGGATGCCACCGTGGATGCCGTAGATCAGGGAGATGGAGCGCGTCAGATACTCCACCAGGGGCGAGGCCGGGAAGTCGCCGAGGCCGAGGCGTTGGTGGGTCGATGCCATCCAGTCGGTCGGCATCAAAGCGGCACCGAAGGCCAGCAGCATGGTGCCACCAGCCAGGCGAAGGACGAGCGGGAGCCAGCGAGCCGCGTAGCGGGCAATCATGGCGGGACCCTACCAGCCGAGGCGGCGGTGGCGAAGGGGATCACGGTCTTTCGCCTGCGATTTCAGCAGGCTCCGAGAGCTTGCTATTCTCGGACCGTGAGCCACCATCCACCGCCCTCCGAGGCGGCACCTCGACCGATGTCTCCTCCGGCTGGCGAGGCGGCGGCCGAAGCCACGGTGCCGGCCGACTCGTCGCCTGCCCTTCCCGAAGGCCGGCAGCAGCTCGACCGGCGCTACGTTTCGGTGCGGCGGCTGGTCAACTGGATCAACGTCGTCGTCCACGCGGTGGTCTGGTCCATCGGCAGTGTGGTGATGGCCTTTTCCAGCATGCCGCGAGGGTTGTTCGCTCTGATCGCCGGCGGCTGGGGCCTGCTGGTGGTCTTGATCGCCTTGCGAGCCCACTTCTGGCCGGCGCTGAGCTATCGCTACGCTTCCTATCGGGTTGGCGCCCGCGAGCTCGAAATCCGTCGTGGCGTGCTGTGGCGTGAAGTGGTGACCGTGCCGCGGTCGCGAGTCCAGCACACGGACGTTTCGCAGGGTCCCCTCGAGCGCGCCTTCAGTCTTGGCACCCTGCTGATTCACACCGCCGGCACCGATCACGCCCGGGTGGCTCTGCCGGGTTTGACTCATGAGCTCGCCTCCGTGATTCGGGACCACCTGGTCGAGGTCGACGAGGACGATGCCGTCTGAGAATCGTCTCCATCCGACCTCCATTCTGTTCAGCCTGCTCAACAGCGCCCGCTCGCTGATCCTGCCGGGCTTGATCGTCTTGTTCGCCGCTCGCGGCGGCAATCGCTACGAAGTCTGGGCGATGATCTTGGTGATCCCGGCGACCCTCAGCGCCATCCTGCGTTACCTCACCTACCGCTATCGCTTCGACGAATCGGAGCTGGTGATCAAGACCGGCCTGCTGTTTCGCAATCAGCGACACATTCCCTACTCCCGCATCCACAACATCGGCTCCCTGCAGAATCCTGTGCACCGCTTGCTGAGGGTGGCGGACGTTCGCGTCGAAACCGCCGGTGGCCAGGAGCCGGAGGCCAAGCTTCAGGTGCTGTCGCTGCAGGCCCTGGACGAGATGCGCCGCCGGGTGCGTGCCGAGAAGGCCGCCCAGGGAGCGCCGGTGCCCGGCACGATCGGGAGTGAGGGGGCGGAGAGCGTCCTCCAGGAGGAGCCGACCGGTGACGAGCTGGTCGCCCTCGACTGGCGCGACCTGGTCGCCCAGGGGCTGGTCGACAACCGCGGCATGCTGGTCGTCGGCGCCATGCTGGGTCTCGCCTGGCAGTTCGATCTCGTCGACAGTGCCTTCACCGATGTTCGCCGATACTTGCCCGAGGCGGCGCCCCGCGACCTGATCGGAGCGCTGTCCTGGGTTCTCCGGTTCTCGGGCCTCGCCGCGGCGTTCCTGGTGCTGGTGCGGCTGCTGTCGGTGGTCTGGTCGTTCCTCAAGTACTGGGGCTTTCGCTTGGAGAAGGTCGGGCGCGAGCTGCGCTCCCGGAGCGGCCTGGTGACGCAGGTCGCGGCCTCATTGCCGCTCCATCGCATCCAGGTGCTGTCGGTGCGCGAGAAGTTCATGCATCGCCTGCTCGGCCGCCTCGAAGTGTCGGCCGAGACCGCCGGCAGCTCGCAGGAAGGCCCGGGGGGCTCCAGTCGTCAACGGCTCGCGCCGGTGTTGCCGAATGTGAACCTGGCGACCTTCCTCGAGGAGGTCGAGCCCGGAGCCGACCTGGCCGCTGTCGACTGGCGGAGAATCGACCCGCGAGCCTCCACCCGCATGATTCGTCGGGGCCTGGCGGTGGTGTTCCTGCTGTCGATCCCGGCGTTCTTCATCAACCCCTGGCTGCTGGGCCTGTCGCTGCTCTTTGGTGCGCTGGTGGTCATCGATGCGCGCCGAGAGGTCGTTCGCCGCGGCTATGCTCTATCCGGCGAGCGCATCTACTATCGCAGCGGCTGGTGGACTCGGCGCACTAGCCTGGCCCGCTTCAGCAAGATCCAGTCGGTGTCCCTGGTCGAGTCACCCTTCGACCGCCGATGGGGCATGGCCAACCTCGAGATCGACACCGCCGGTGCCGGCGCCTCGGCCCACCGCCTCCACATTCGATTCCTGCCCAAGGCCACCGCCGAAGAGCTCCAAACCCACCTCGCCGCCCACGCCGCCCGCACGCGCTTCCGCTGGTCCTGAAACCTGTCTTCGCCCCGAGGACGAGGCGCCACTCCCTGAGGCGCTTCTCGTTTTCCGGACATCTTTCGGACGTCTTCCGGACATCTTCCGGACATCTTTCGGACACCTTTTTCGGGCCTGATCGCCGAAAACGCCTGTAAAACGGCGAAGGCTCCCATGGCACGCGGGTTGCTATAGCGCTTTGGCAAGGAAGTGAATCCAGTTTTACGTTGTCTTGGCCCGTCCTTCTTATCGGATCTCGTGGCGAAAGGTCGTAGGTTGCTGGAGATGCAAGGCATCCGTTGGTGCCGCGACGCAGCCGTACTGGACGTACTGCGAGGAGTGCAGCCGGCGGATAACGCCGCAGATTCAGTGACCTACGGCCTTGCAG
>JBCCHV010000024.1 GCA_039028635.1 Acidobacteriota bacterium | reverse complement strand
GGCCGCCGAGCACGTCGCTGAAGACCTCCCCGGCGACCTGCGACCTAGTCCAGCAGTGCTACGCGGCGGCTTACGCCGCCGCGATGGGAGCGGAGGCCCACGACGCGCGCTTCTTGGGCCGGAGAGGGGCACGCAGCCCCTCGCGGAACAAACAGCAAGCAGCGCTGAAGGAGGACGCGAAGCGGACTTTTCAGCAGCCTGCGACTTTCGCCGGGCGCTTCGAGGTGCCCTGGAATTCACCTGATCTTTTCGAGGAGCGAGCCGTGAAGAGTTCTTCCGAGTTGTCGACCCCGTGCCCTCCCACCCGTTACTACCAGGTGCTCTGGCAAGCCGGTCTGGCCGCCCTGCCGGGTCCGGGCGATTTGCCCGACTACCTCAAGCCGGAGCGCATCCAGAAGTCGCTCGAAGGCGGCCTCGGTGCCCAACTGGCGCTGCCGGCAACTGCCGTCGGCCCCTCGGCGGAGCCCACTCAGGCGACGGTCATGAGCCTGGAGGACATTTTCTACGTCGCCGAGGAGCTGCCGGGCTGGCACCTGGCGGATGACAACCGCGCCTTAGTGCGGGGCTACGTGCTGCCCGATTCGGAAGCCGCCGTGGCCTTCGCCGCCTTTGTGGCCGGAGTGACGCAGGCCTCGGGGGCGATGCCGTCTTTCGCCGTGGTTCTGAACACGGTGTGGGTGGTGTTGACCGACCCGGTGGCCGGCGGCATTACCGCCGCCGAGGTGGCCCTGGCCGGCCGCCTGCACGAGGTCACTTGTTGATGTCGGGGCGCCGGGCAGAGGCCGCGGATCCGTTCATGGCAGCGGTGCCTTCGGCGGTGCGCGAAGGGGTGGTGGTGCTGCTGCCCTCGGCCGAGGACCAAGGGGCCCTCCGTTGGCTCGGCCGGGTGCTCTATGAGCGAGCCGTGGAAAGCCCGGCGTCCCCGGCGGTGCTGGCCTCGGTACAACCCAGCCTCTCGGCCGCGGCGGTGGATCTATGGGCGGTGGCAGGAAGCCTTCAATCCCTTGGGCCACCACCCCCGGAGGCCGCGGCGCGAGAGGCCCTGCTCGTGGCCCTCGCCCATCGTCATGCCGCGGTTCTCGCGTTGATGGCGCGTTCTCTGGAGCGGGCCGCCTCCGACTCTCCGGCCTGCCAGTGATGCACAGCTCAAACCCCACTCAGGAGACTGAACCATGCCCTCGAAGATGGTGACCGATCGCCAGAAATCATCTCTCGCCGTGGAAGCGGCGGCCTCCACCCACGCCGCCGAGGTAGCGGCGACGCTGACTTCTCGCCTCGCCGAATGGACGGAAGGGGAGGAGACCGTGCCCGACCTGGAGCTCCTGCAGCGCCTCCTCGGCCGCCTGCTGGCAGCCCGCCGGGCCGCCATGGTGGCGGCCGACGAGTCGCACCTCGATGAGCTGGCCGACGACTCGGAACCACGCCGCCTGCGTGATGAGCGCGCCGACAAGCTGCGGGTCAACTTGCGCGCCCTGCGAGACCTGGCGGAAGGCCTCTTCGGCGAGGGGCAGGGGCAGGCACTCGGCCTCGAAGGGCCGGTCTCGGCAGACCCAGTGGTGCTCGAACGCCAAGCCCGACGGGCGATGGAGCGGTTGGCGGATGAGTCGGTTCCCCTCCCGCCGACGCGCATGCCGTCGCTCCAGGTCGACCGGGCCGACTGGCTACAAGTTCTCGAACCCGACCTCACGGCTCTGGCGGACGCCCTCGCCCAGGTGGCGCGGGAACGGCGAGAAGCAGAATCGTCACTGCTGACCAAGCAGGGCCGCATTGCCGAGTACGACGAAGCCTTCCTCGGCGCCGCGCGATTGCTCGAAGCGCTCTACCGGACCGCCGGTCAGCCGGAGCTGGCCGACCGGGTGCGGCCTTCGAGCCGGAGACCGGGCACTACCGTCGCCGATCCGGAGCCCACGGGCGCGGAATCCGAAGACGATGCGACGACGTCGAGCGAAGGCAACAACCCGTGAGCTGCAGCCGCGAGAAACCCGCAACGGGGCGATCGCCACGGCGGGACTACCCGCCGTGCCACAGCCGCCCCGCCCTCCGAAGAGTCGAGAGGCAAACCGCCGAAGCCGGTTTGGAGTCTCTGAAAGGAGTTGGCGCTTCCCAAATTCGGCGACCGACGCCCAGAAGGGCTTTGGGCTTTCCGAGAAGCCGCCCAAGCCGCCAAAACGACGGTTGGCGGCGGAAGACCCACAAGATTGGCGCGAATCCGCCGATGGGCGGCCGCAGGTTGCCGCCTCGAAGGCGTTCCGAGCCCCAGGGGTGGGCGCCATGAGCCCTGCCAAGGCCCGCAAGCCTCGCAACAGCAAGCCAAGTCGTCCTTCAAAGAAGCCCGCGGCCAGTACCGAAGCTGATCCGCTCGCCAACGCCTTTCATCCCCGCTTCCTCGCCTGGATCAACGACCTCGAGCTGCCCCACACCAGCGGCGAGGCCGCCCACCGCGGCCCCTGGAAGGTCGAGCCCTCAGCCCATGGCACCTGGGCCGTACTGCGCCAGGCCGAAAGCCTCGCGGCCGGCGACCCCCCTCGGCTCGAGCTGCAAGACCGCCAAGATGCCTTGTTGGCGGCGGCCGCCTTGCCGGCCCTCGGCCGCGGGGACAGCTACGCCCTCGCCGAAAGGCAAGAGGCCGAGCAGAAGAAGGCTGGCGCCGACCCCATCGGCTATCGCCTACTGCGCAGCGGCCAAGCTGCCGGCCACTGCCGCCACTTTGACCGCGAGCTGATCGAGTACCTCCACGCCCTGCGCACTCTCTGCCTCTATCCCGAAGCGCTCGCCCACCTGCTCGAAGCGGCCGGGCACGAAGGGCTTGTCCAAGCGGGACGCATCCTGGCAGCGCAGGTCGGGGCTGGGGAGGAGTAACGCGATCTTACGAAATTTAGACAACCTTGCATTTCAAGCCGTAAGGACTAGTGACCTCAACCGAAAGGAATGCTGATGAAAGAGAAACCTGCACCGTTCCGTCCTTCCCTCGCGTTTCTGATGCTCGCCCTCAGTCTTTTCATTGGATTCTCCGCTGCAGCCGACGAGGTCCCAGCCCAAGAAGACGTCACGCCGGTTTTCGTCCCCGGAGTTAGCGCCGGCGGTGCGGCAGGCGATGCCAAGATTTCCGAGCACGAGCGCTGGCCGACCATCTTGGTCAACGCGGCTTGCTACAACTCCGGCAGTTGCTGGGCTTGCTATGCGCGTCCGGGCAGCGAGTGCAACTGGCGGCTTTGCTATTCGTTCTACTGCGAAAGTGAGTAGTCGGCCTGTCGCCATGACTCTTCGAAGCGCCACCTTGCTGCTGGCCCTGGCGGCCTGGCCGGCGGGAGCGGCGGAGGTGCAGTTTCACTTGGTCGCCCAGGCGGACTGGGAGGCTGGTCGGTTGGATCCTGAGCACTACCTGCCAGTGGGCGAGGTCTTTCTCTACCGCCTCGGCTCCTATGAGCCGGAGATCGTGGCCCCCCTCAACGAACCCTTGGCGGTGCCACCCGGGGAATGGACTTGGGTGGCTGAAGCACCGGGCTTCGTTTCCATTCAAGCAGGTGCTTTCGCGGTAACCGAAGAAGAGTCGCCAGCCAAGGCCCTGGTTTGGGAAGGCATCCCGGCATGCCAGGTCACGGTGTCGGCATTGCTTGATTTTCGCCGCTTGGATCGGTTGGATGTCGTCTCCTTGCCCCACGGGGCGGCCTTTCCTTTGGTACCCAAAGTCAAGGAACGGGCATGGGTCCCCGCGGGTCGATTCTTGACCTACGGAGTGACGAGAGGAGGGCTGACGGGAGTCTCGGCGATCCGGTCTTGTGCTGCGAGCGAGTCGGTCGCTGTCGCGCCGCCTCCGCCACCCGCCGTCGGTCGCCAAGCCCTGCTGTGGTCCAGCTCTTTCTCGGAACCGTTGGATCGGTCCCCCCTGTCGATAGCACTGGTCGCCGCTCGCCAAGGGTCCGCGCTGGCGACCACATTGCCCTCGGCGGTCACTTGGTCTGCCGGCAGAGTCACGGCCTTTTTCATCGATGCCCCGGCCAGCGAGGCACTCTGGCTGGATCTGGCCCATCCAGCACTGCGCAGCGAGCGGCGGCTGCTCGAACCGCGCTCTGGCGAAGCCTGGGAAGTGCCGACGGCTGCCTTGCGCGAGCGGGTGGACTTGACCTTCGACCTCGACTACCGCCCGCGCCGCGAGCATCACCGGGCAGAGCTGGTGCTCTATCGCTGCGGTGCGCAGCGAGCCCGCAGCCCCAACCTGGAACACCAGGGCTGTCTCGAAGTAGGAGCCCGCAAGCGTCTGAAACCGGGCTTGCACTCGGCGACCTTTCCTGCTCTCGACACGGGGCAGTACTTGATCGATGCTCTGATCGATGACGAACGTGTCCGAGGACTGGGCAACTACCTCCAGCCCTATCTCGGCCCGGAAGCCACCGAGTTCACGCCCCAAGGCCCGGCATGGCTCTGGGAGATGGAGGTCTACGGAGAGATCACCCTCGAAGGCGATCCGGTCGAAGGCTGGGTACGCCTCGAGACACCCGATTCCGGAACCTCCCCACACCGCGACTTCCCCACCGGAGACGATGGCCTTTATCGCCTGTTCTACTTCGCCACCGTCGCCAACCGCTTCGACCTCGGGTCTTCGGGGCTCCCCCTGGAACTTCTGGAGCGGCCCGAGGACGAACGCATGGGGTTGTTCTCGCGACGCAATCACCTCCAGGCGTGCTCGGCCGAAGGCTTTTGCAAGGTGTTTCACATCACGTCGTCGCTCTTGGGGGAGGGTCGGCTGGACCTCGAAATCGGGCCCGAAACTCAGCTCTCGGTCACCGTACGGAACGACGAGACGGAAGAAGCCCTCGAAGGGGTTTTGGTGAGTTACCGGCCGGCCGCGAAGGCGCTGCGGTTCGTGCACGGCCGCCAGCACCTCGAAGACGCCGTCGATGCCCACGCAACGGGTGCCTTCACCGACTCCACTGGGCGAGTCCAGCTTCAGGGCCTTGCCGAAGGAAACGTGGACCTGACACTGCTCAAGGATGGCTTCCGCCCAGCCGCCCGGAGTCTCTCGATACGGGCCAGCGAAGGCCATGAGGTCGAAGTCGGCCTCGTACCGGATCGCCGCGATGCGGGCACCGAGCTGGTCTTGGCGGACGGCAGCCCGGCGAGCCGGGCCGCGGTTCTGGTCTACGACCAGGACCAGCGTTGGAATCGGTCTTGCTCCCGAGGCGCCAATGGAGCTGGCCGAGTCGAGCTACCCGAGGCCTGTTCGGAGAACACCCACGCCTTGGTTCTCCATCCTCGAGCGACGACCATTCGACTCCCGATCAACCAGCTCCGACAGTCGGGATCTGTCCACTTGCCACCGACTCCCCTGCAGCCAACGCTGGTGAAGGTCGTCAACTCACAGGGCCAGCCCGTTGCCGGCGTCGCCTTGGAGATCGAGATCGATGGCCTTCCGCTGTCGCCGAATGCGCAGGTCTTCGCTGCTTCCCGCCACGGGCCGAGCTCCTACGCCATCACCGCTGCGGACGGCAGCGTCGTCCTGCGAGGCATCGATCCCATCGCGAGCACCGTGACCCTGAGGGCTGCGGGTTCTGAGGAAGCAATTCCTCCCGGAGTCCATCAGGTCGTGCTAAAGATCGCGGATGGGCCTTAGAAAATCGCCGCCCCGGAAGCGAAGCCTTCCGGGGCGGTATCGTGATCAGAACCCGAAGCGATAGCCGAGGGCCAGGCTGCCCTCGAAGTCGGTGCCGCTGAGCTCTTCGATCCAGCGCGCCTTGACGTCCGGCCGCAGGTAGAAGGACGGCCCGAGCTCGATCTCGTAGCCGACACCGGCGTGCAGTGTCAGGGAGTCGTCGGAGACCTCCGCTGCATCCGAAATCACCAGCCCGCCGAAAACTGTCGTTGAGGCCGATGCTTCGGCGTCGACGAAAGCCCAGCCAGGGCCACCGTAGAGCGAGAAGGCGCCGTTCCCCCAGCTCGGGTACCAGACCGCCGAGGCATCGAAGAACAGGATGTCGGTGTCGACCCGGACGGTCACCGAAGTCGGTAGCTGGCCCGGCAAGGGAATCGGCAGGGTTGGGAAGGGCGGCAAGGCGACGGTGCGGCTTTCGGACGAGCTGAAGCTGGTCAGGCCGAGCCGGATCGAGAGCTGATCATTGATCGGTTGAGCACCGCGCACGCCATAGACGGTGTCGTCATCGAGAAGCTCACTGTCAACCGAGAGCGTTCCGGCGAAAACTTCGATCTGGCGACTCTGCGCCCAAGCCGTCGGCGTCAGCGACAACGTCACCGCGAGAAACAGAGCCAGCGGAACCATCCATCGGGTCCATTTCGACATCTTCGTGCACCTCCCAGAAGTCATTACGTCCTCCCCATCGCCATGGCAGATCAATGCCCGCTTATACGCGCCTCGACGGCCCAAGTTCTTTGGCACCCACCCGCTGGGCAAGGTGCCCTCGATGCCTGACATGCGCGAAAAGCTCGCCGCCGAGATCACCGGATCCGAAACGGAGTCGTGGCTCGACCGGCCATGGGTCGCGCCCATGCCACCGCAAGACCGGAGTCGTGAGATGCTGTACAGGTCCGAAGTCGGTGTAGCCCCCCCGGTCACCGGCAAGTTCCATCAACCTCGTGGCAGGTTCAGGCGCCCGCCGTGGCGGCCGCCCTCGGCGCCCGATTGGGCGCGACGGCAATCCCCCCGGGGGTGGATTTTTTTGCCTCCATTTGGGGTTGAACAAACGGACGATGGTTTTCGTACAGCCGTAGTAGGATTGCAGTAGGCCCACGTTTCTGGAGACCCGCACGACATGATGGACAAACTCTCATCCAATCGAGCCTCGCTCTTGGCGCTGCTGGTCGCGGTCTTGCTGACCGCGCCTGCCGTGGGCGGCGAATGGCCCCACTGGCGCGGCCCTTCCGGTAATAGCGTGTCTGCCGAGACGGGGTTGATCTCGTCCTGGTCGAAGGACGGCGACAATCTCCTCTGGCGGGTCGACTTCACCGGCCGCTCGACGCCCGTCGTGGCCAAGGGTCGAGTCTGCGTCACCGGCCGAGTCGGCGAGGGCGTGGACCGCCAGGAGCGCGCCGCCTGCTTCGACGCCACCACCGGCAAAATGCTGTGGGAGAGGCGCTTCAACGTCTACCACACGACGGTGCCCTGGACTCGCGTCGGCTGGGCCAATCCAACCCTCGACCCGGAGACCGGCCTGCTCTACGTGCAGGGCGTCGGTGGCCTCTTCTTCTGCCTCGACAGCAAGGACGGCCGCATTGTCTGGTCGAAGTCGCTGATCGAAGAGTTCGGCTTCATGGAGGGCTACGGCGGCCGCACCCAGACCCCGGTGATCGACGAAGAGCGGGTGATCATCACCTTCGCCAGCACCAACTGGGGTGCACAGGCGCGACCGCTGCACCGCATGTACGCCTTCGACAAGCGCAACGGCGAGCCCATCTGGGCCTCCTCGCCGGCGTCGTCGATGGCCGACAAGAACACCCAGTCGACTCCCGCCATCGCCGAGATCGACGGCCAGCGCCTGCTGATTCAAGGCAACGGCGGTGGCTCGATCTTCGCGGTGCAGTCACGCACCGGCAAGAAAGTGTGGGAGTTCAAGCTCTCGAAGCGCGGTATCAACATCTCGGTGGTCGTCGATGGCTCGACGGTCTACGCCAGCCACAGCGAGGAAAACCTCGACGCCCCCAACATGGGCCGGGTGGTGGCGATCGACGCCACCGGCGAGGGTGACATCACCGCCAGCCATGAAAAGTGGCGTGCCGCCTTCGGAGTCGGCTTCTCGTCGCCCCTCTACCACCAGGGCCGCCTCTACGTGGTCGACAACAAGGCCGACCTCCACGCCCTCGACGCCAAGACCGGGCAGCAGCTCTGGGAGTACTCCCTCGGCACCGTCGGCAAGGCTTCGCCGGTTTGGGCCGATGGCAAGCTGTGGATCGCCGAGGTCAACGGCCGCATGCACATCCTCGAGCCGGGGGACGAGGGCGCCCGCTCCCTCGACCTCGAAGAGCTTCACATCGGCGAACGCTACGCCGAGATCTACGGCTCCGTGGCGATCTCCGACGGGCGTATCTACTTCACCACAGAAGAGGGTCTCTACTGCCTCGGCAAGCAGGGCGCGAGCGAAACCTTGAACGCCGCTCCGGTCGCCGATGTGCCCACGAAGCCGATCTCCGGCAAGGCCTCGCAGCTCCAGGCGCTGCCCGCCGAAACCGTGCTCGGCCCCGGCGACGTGGTCGCCCTCAGGCTGCGCTCCTTCGACGCCAAGGGCAACGCGGTGGGAGAGACCACCAAGGCCGAATGGAGCCTCGACGGCCTCCAGGGAACCCTCGAAGGGCATCGCTTCCGTGCCGACCCGGAGGTGCCTTACCAGGCTGGCCTGATCGTCGCCAAGGTTGGCGATCTGACCGCCTCGGCGCGAGTGCGCGTAGTCGCCGATCTGCCCTACAGCGAAGACTTCGAAGGCCTCGCCGTGGGCAGCAAGCCGGTGCACCAGATCGCCTACCTGCGCGCCTGGGCGGTGGAGGAGCGCGAAGGCGGCAAGGTGCTGGCGAAGAACCCGTCGCCGGCCAAGCTCAATCGCCACCTCACCTTCCTGGCACCCCCGACCTGGAGCAACTACACCATCCAGGCGGACGCCCTCGGCACCCGCACCGGCCGTCGCCTGCCGGACATCGGTCTGATCAACAGCGGCTACAGCCTCGACCTGATGGGTGCCCACCAGCGCCTCGAGGTGCGCTCCTGGGCATCGGCCCTGCGCATGGCCGAGAAGGTCGACTTCAGCTGGGATCCGGAGACCTGGTACACCCTCAAGCTGAAGGTCGAGAGCACCCAAGAAGAGGCCAAGATCCTCGGCAAGGTGTGGAAACGGGGAGAGCCCGAACCGGCCGAGTGGACCATCACGGTGGTCGACCCGCACCCAATCCGCCAGGGCAGCCCGGGACTGATCGGCTACTCGCCGACGCCGCTTTACTACGACAACGTCGAGGTGACGGAGAACTGATGATGCGCAAGACTTTTTCCCTGTCGGCCTTGGCCGTCGTCCTGCTTTCGAGCCCCCTGATGATGGCCGCCGACGAGGTGGCGATGTTCGGGGGCACGCCGTCTCGCAACATGGTGTCCGACGAGAAGGGCCTGCCCACCGAGTGGGACCCCGACGAGGGCACCAACGTGCTGTGGAGTCAGCCCCTGGGGTCGCAGTCCTACGGCGGTCCGGTGATCGCCGGCGGCAAGGTCTTCGTTGGCACCAACAACGAGGGCAAGCGCAATCCGGCCATCGAAGGCGACCGCGGCAACGTCATGGCCTTCACCACTGACGGTGAGTTCCTCTGGCAGTCGGCCCACGCCAAGCTCGCCGCCGGGCGAGTCAACGATTGGCCGCTGCAGGGCGTCTGCTCGACCCCCTACGTCGAAGGCGACCGCCTGTTCTATATCTCCAACCGCGCCGAGATCATCGCCGCCGACGTCGAGGGCTTCCGCGACGGCGAGAACGATGGTCCGGTGACCGACGAGGCGTTGAAGAGCGACATCGACGAGGACGTCCTGTGGCGCTACGACATGATCGGCGAGCTCGACGTCTTCCCCCACAACCTCGCCGCCGGCAACCCGATCATCGTCGACGACCTGATCTACACGATGACCGGAAACGGCGTCGACGAGGGGCACATCAACATTCCGTCACCGCTGGCGCCGAGCTTCATCGCGGTCAACAAGAACACCGGCAAGCTGGTGTGGGAAAGCGACCTGCCGCGCGGCAACATCCTCCACGGCCAATGGTCGAACCCGGCCTACGGCGTGGTCGCCGGCCGTCCCCAGGTGGTGTTCCCGGGCGGCGACGGCTGGATGTACTCCTTCGAGCCCAAGACCGGCGAGCTGCTGTGGAAGTTCGACACCAACCCCAAGGACTCGATCTGGGAGCTCGGCGGCTCCGGCACCCGCAACAACCTGGTGTCGACGCCGGTGATCCACGGCAAGCACGTCTACATCGGTGTCGGCCAGGATCCGGAGCACGGTGAGGGCCCGGGCAACCTGTGGGCGATCGACGCCACCGGGAGCGGCGACGTCACCGCCACCCACGGCACCTGGAACCGCGGCGGCGAAGAGTTCGGCCGCACCATCTCGACGGTCGCCATCGACGACGGCCTGATCTATGCCGCCGACCTCACCGGTCGCCTCTACTGCCTCGACCTCGAGACCGGCGAGCATCACTGGACCTACGACGCCTTCGCCGCCATCTGGGGCTCCCCGTACGTCGCCGACGGCAAGGTCTACCTGGGCGACGAGGACGGCGACATCGCGGTGCTCAAAGCCGGCAAGAAGATGGAGCTGCTCGCCGAGATGAACATGGGCAGCGCCGTCTACACCACCCCGGTGGCCAAGGACGGCGTGCTCTACGTGATGAGCCGCAACCGCCTGTTCGCCCTCAAAGAAGGAGCCGGCACCAAGGCGGCGGCCAAGGACGAGGCGGCGAAATGATCGCCAGCCCCACCGCCGGCTCCGGAGCCGACCTCGAGGCGGCCGTCGAGGCCGCCCGCGAGCGCCTCGATGCGCACGTTCGGGAGATGGTGGCCTGGCACTTCGATCCCGCCACCGGTAGCCCCTTCTGGCTCGAGTTCGCCGCCGGCCTCGACTTCGACCCGCGCGACGAGATCGGCGGTTATCGCGATCTCGCCGTGCTCGGACATTTCGAGGACGAGTGGTTGCGCGGCGGACCGGTGCGGCGCTGGGTACCGAAGGGCCTCGAAGGGCGGCCGATCGCGGTCTTCGAAACCGGCGGCACCACCGGCACGCCGAAGAGCCGGGTGAACATCGAGGACTTCCGGATCGACTACGAGATGTTCAGCGACAGCCTGTCGGACGAGAGCTTTCCGCCCGGCGGTGATTGGTTGATGCTCGGTCCCACCGGTCCGCGCCGCCTGCGGCTGGCGATCGAGCATCTCGCCCAGCACCGCGGCGGCATCGCCTTCCACGTCGATCTCGATCCGCGCTGGGTCAACCGGCTGGTCGGCAACGGTCGCCTGCGCGAGCTCGAGGAGTACAAGGACCACATCACCGATCAGGCCCTGAAGGTCCTGCGGGCGCACGAAATTCGCTGCCTGTTCACCACTCCCAAGCTGCTCGAGGCGCTGTGCCGCCGGATCGACCTCGCCAAGGCCGGCGTCCGCGGCATCTTCTGCGGCGGCACCGAGATGAACGCCCAGTTCCACCGCTTCGCGCGCGAGGAGCTGGTGCCCGGCATCGACTTCGTGCCCACCTACGGCAACACTCTGATGGGACTGGCCCACTCGCGGCCCTTCGACCCGGCCGTCGGCGACTACTCGATCGTCTACTACCCGCCGCAGCCCCGGGCGGTGATCGACCTGGTCGACCCGGACGACGCCACCCGCACCGTCGACTATGGCCAGACCGGACGGGTGATGCTCACCACCTTGACCCGCGAGTTCTTCATGCCGCGCTTCCTGGAACGGGACGAGGCCGAGCGCGATCCCCCGATGGCGCTCTATCCCTGGGACGGCGTGCGCGACCTGCGCCTGTGGGCGCCTCTCAAAGCGACCGTTTCCGTGGGGGTCTACTGAGCCATGCTTCACCTGCCCATCCTGCGCGGCCGGCGCGGGCCCTACCGCAGCCTCACCGTCGAGCGCCTCGATCACGTCACCAGCGGTGAGCCGCTGGCCGAGGTCAGTCAGGCCAATCCCGGCCTGATCGCCCTCGACTACGAGTCCGCACCGCAACGGCGACGAGCCCTCGAGGCGATTCCGGCGGCGGAGCTGATCGCCCGCTGCCGCCGCGCCGCCGAGCTCTTCATGAACGGCGAACTGGTGATCGGCGCCGACGGGGAGACCCAGTCGGCGGACGACTACGTGCGCTGCCTCTCCGGCTCGACGGGCATGCCGGAAGCCCTTTGCCGCGACAACATGAGCAAGCTCGAGTTCGTTTTCGAGCGCATGGAGCAGGTGCTCGCCGGCCTTTCCCGAGGCCTCGATCCGAGCGCCCTCGACCAGGGCTGGACGGAGGAAGACGGACGCACCGTCAGCTTCCTGGCCCAGGCCGACACGCTCGGCGTGATTCTGCCCAGCAACTCTCCCGGGGTGCACTCCCTGTGGCTGCCCTCGGTGGCCCTCAAGACGCCGCTGACCCTCAAGCCCGGTTCGCGCGAGCCGTGGACCCCGCTACGGGCCGCCGCCGCCTTGCTCGCCGCCGGCTGCCCGCCGGAGGCGGTCGCCTTCTACCCGACGAACCATTCCGGCGCCGCCGAGATCTTGCTGCGCAGTGGCCGCTCGATGCTCTTCGGAGACCGCTCGACGGTGCGCAACTGGGCCGACGACGAGCGCGTCCAGCTCCACGGCCCCGGCTGGAGCAAGGTGCTCCTCGGCGCCGACCAGATGCCCCACTGGCAGGACCACCTCGACACCCTGGCGGAGTCGGTGGCGGCCAACGGTGGGCGCTCCTGCGTCAACGCCTCGGGGGTGCGGCTGGCGGCTTCGGGCCAGCACGGCCGCGACCTCGCCGAGGCCCTCGCCGACCGCCTTGCGGCCATCGAGGCGCGCCCCCTCGATCACCCAGCGGCCGCCCTCTGCGGCTTCGGCGACCGCCGCGTCGCCGAGGCCCTCAACGACCTCATCGACCGTCAGCTCGCCACTGGCGGAGCCGAAGACCTCACCGCCCGCGCCCGCGGCGGCGATCGCCTGGTGGAGGTCGATGGCCTGGCCTACCTGTTGCCGACGGTCATCTGGTGCGACGACCCGAATCATCCGCTGGCGCAGACGGAGCTCCTCTTCCCCTTCGTCAGCGTCGTCGAAGTGCCGCCCGAGGACTTGGTGCGCGGTCTCGACGACAGCCTGGTGGTCACCGCCCTGACGCAGGATCCGGAGGTCCACCGAGAGCTGATGGGCAATCGCCACATCGAGCGCCTGAATCTCGGCGCCATTCCGACCTGCCGGGTCTCCTGGGACCAGCCCCACGAGGGCAACCTCTTCGAGCACCTCTACCGCCAGCGTTCCTTCCAGGCCGCCGGCTGATCGACGCCGTTCCTCCACGCCATGCTGTCGTCTCCCGAGATCCTGACCGCCGCTCCAGCTCCCTGGAGCGCCCAGGTCGGCGCCATCGAAGTGCATGGCGGCGCCGGCTGCCTCGCCGAGCTGGTACCGGCGATCGGTCAGCTCGGAGGCTCGCGCGTCCTGCTGGTGACCGACCCCGGCGTGCGCCGCAGCGGCGCCGTCGAGCGGGTGACGGACCAGCTGGCGGCTTCGACCCTGGTGGAGATCTTCGATCGCGTCGACGAGAATCCCAGCGACCTGCAGGTCGAGGACGGCACCGCCGTCGCCGAGGACTTCGGCCCGGACCTGCTGCTCGCCGTCGGCGGCGGCAGCGCCATGGACTGCGCCAAGGGGATCAACTTCCTGCTCACCAACGGCGGTCCGATGGATCGCTGGCAAGGTCATCACCAACCGCGCGAGCCGATGCTGCCGTCGATCGGCATTCCGACCACCGCCGGCACCGGCAGCGAGGCGCAGTCCTTCGCTTTGATCTCGCGCTCGTCGGACCATCAGAAGATGGCCTGCGGCGCCCCCGGGGCACGCTTCCGCAAGGTCTTCCTGGAACCCGACCTGGTGACGACGGTGCCCGCTGGCGTCGCCGCCGCCACCGGCATGGACGCCCTCTCCCATGCCGTCGAAAGCTATGTCACGACGCGCGGCAACCCGATCTCGCGGTTGCTCGCCGCCGAGGCTTGGCGCCTCCTGGCGAGCTCCATCGATGCTTACCTGACGAAGCGCGAACGCGGTGCCGAGGCCCTCCTCGGCAGCCACCTCGCCGGCGCCGCCATCGAGCAGTCGATGCTCGGAGCGGCCCACGCCACCGCCAACCCACTGACCGCCCGCTGGGGCGTCACCCATGGCGTCGCCGTCGGCCTGACCCTGCCGCCCGTGGTGCGCTTCAACGCCCCGGTGGCGGCCGAGCGCTACGGCGAGCTGCTCGCCATCGCCGGCCTCGGCGAACCGGGCGCCGCCGATGCGGCCGAAGGGCTCGCCCGCTGGCTGGAATCTTTCCGCCGTCGCGCCCGGTTACCGGAGTCACTGTCGGCCCTCGGCCACTCGGGCATCGACTCGGCCACCCTCGCAGCCCTCGCCGCGGACGCCCAGGGTCAGTGGACCGGAACCTTCAACCCTCGCGCACTGGAGGCGCAGGACTTTGTCGAGCTCTATCGATCGATTCTCTGAGGCCCGCCGAAGGCCGGTCGCATTCCTGGCCCTCGGCCTCGGGCTGCTGGTCAGCCTCCTGGCCGGCTTACCCCTGGCCGCCGACTGGTCCTCGTTCCGCGGCGACAGCGGTCTGAGCGGCCGAGCCTCGGGCAAGCTGGCGGAAGCGCCCCAGCCGATCTGGACCTTCGAGGTCGAAGACGGCTTCTTCGCCACCGCCGCCATCGTCGGCGACACGGTCTATGCCCCCGGCCTCGACGGCAAGCTCTACGCCCTCGCCGCCACCGATGGTGAGGTGCGCTGGAGCTACGAGGCGCGCAGCGAGATCAAGTCGTCGCCGCTGGTCGATGGCGAAGTGGTCTATTTCGGTGACGAGTCCGGCGCCCTCCACGCCGTCGCCACCGCCGACGGCAAGGCGCGCTGGGTCTTCGAAGCCGGCGCCGCCATCACCTCGTCGCCGAATCTCGCGCCGGGCTGCCTACTCTTCGGGTCCTACGACAACTACCTCTACTGCATCGACCCGGCGCAGGGCGAGCTGCGCTGGAAGGTGGAAACGGAGAGCTATGTCCACGGCACCCCGGCGATCTCCGGCGAGGCCACCCTGGTGGCCGGCTGCGATGGCAACCTGCGCCAGGTGCGCTGGAAGGACGGCCAGCAGACCGCCGCCACCTCCCTCGGCGGCTATGCCGCCGCCAGCCCGGCGATCGCCAACGGCATCGCCTACGTCGGGACCTTCGAGAACCAGGTGCTGGCGATCGACCTCGCCGCCGGCAAGACCCTGTGGACCTACGAGAACCCGGAGCGCCAATTTCCGTACTACGCCTCGGCGGCTCTGGCCGACGATCGCCTGATCATCGCCGGCCGCGACAAGGCGGTGCGCGCCCTGCGCCTGGCAGACGGCTCGGAGATCTGGAAGCGCTCCTTCCGCGCCCGCTTCGACGCCTCGCCGGTGTTGCTCGGCGATCGCGTCTTCGTCGCCGGCCAGGACGGCAAGATCCAGGCCCTCGATCTCACCAGCGGTGAGACCCGCTGGGAGTTCGACACCGGATCCGCCTTCGATGCCTCACCGGCCATCGCCGGCGGCTATCTGGTCATCGGCAGCGCCGATGGCGTGCTCTACACCTTCGGACCGGCTTCCACGGAGTCCCCCGCACGATGAGCCAACCGGATCCGGCCACCTCCGGCCAAACCACCGCCGAGACTCAGGTCGGTAGCGTCTTCGTCTCCAACTATCCGCCGTTTTCGGCCTGGAACGACCGCCAGCTCAGCGCCGTGGAGGAAGCCTTCCAGACTCCCGCCGCGAGCGACGAGCCGTTCGGCCTCTATCTGCACATCCCGTTCTGCCGCAAGCGCTGCAAGTTCTGCTACTTCCGCGTCTACACCGACAAGAACAGCGGCGAGATCAGTCGCTACACGGACGCCCTCGCCCGCGAGGTCGAGCTCTACGCCACCCAGCCGGCCATCGCCGGGCGACCGCTGCGCTTCGTCTATTTCGGTGGCGGCACGCCGTCCTTCATCAGCGTGCGCCACCTCAGTGCGCTGGTCGACCGGGTGCGAGAAGCCTTCTCCTGGGACGCCGTCGAGGAGGTCACCTTCGAGTGCGAGCCGGGCACCCTGACGCGCTCCAAGCTCGCCACCATCCGCGAGCTCGGTGTCACCCGCCTGTCCCTCGGCATCGAGAACTTCAACGACGAGATCCTGCGCGAGAACGGTCGCGCCCACCTCACCCGCGAGATCGATCGCGTGCTGCCGTGGATCACCGACCTCGATTTCGACCAGCTCAACATCGACCTCATCGCCGGCATGGTCGGCGAGACCTGGGAGACCTGGCGCGAGACCATCGAGCGCACCATCGAGCTGGCCCCGGACAGCGTCACCATCTACCAGATGGAGCTGCCCTACAACGCCCGCTTCTCGAAGCAGCTCCTCGAAGGCGGCGGCGAGCTGCCGCCCTTTGCCGACTGGCAGACCAAGCGCGAGTGGAACAACTACGCCATGGAGAGCCTGCAGGCCGCCGGCTACGACGTTTCGAGCGCCTACACCATGATCAAGCCCGGCAAGGCCGGAGCGCGCTTCCTGTACCGCGATGCCCTCTGGCACGGCAGCGACCTGCTCGGCGCCGGCATCGCCTCCTTCTCCCATTTCCGGGGCGTGCACTTCCAGAACAACGCCGGCTGGGGTGATTACCTGGAGGCCATCGAAGAGGGCCGCTTTCCGTGGTCACGAGCCTTCGCCACCGGCGCCGATGACCGTTTGATTCGCGAGCTCATCTTGCAGCTCAAGCTCGGCGCCGTGCGTCAAGAGCCCTTCCTCGAGAAGTTCGGGGTCGACATCCTCGAGCGCTGGCAACCGGTCTGGCACGATCTCGAAGTGCGCGGCATGGCCCACATCGAGAATTCCGCCGGCGTCACCCTCACCCGGCGCGGCCTGCTGCAGGTCGACAGCCTGTTGCCGGGCTTCTACGACCCCCGCTACCAGGGCGCCCGCTACACCTGATGAGCCCTTTTCGCCGCTCTTTTGCAGCCCCGACCCGGAGAACCCCCATGAAGGCAACCCTCGCCCTTTGGCTGCTCGCCACCCTCTGCGCCCTGCCGGCACTGGCTTTCGACTGGCCGCGCTTCCGCGGTCCCGAGGGCACCGGCGTTTCCAGCGAGACGGGGCTCCTCGACGCCTGGCCGGCGGAGGGAGCGGAGATGTTGTGGCAGCGCGATCTCGGACGCGGCTTCTCCGGCATCTCGGTGGTCGAGGACGGTGTCTTCACCCTCTTCGCCAACGGCGACGGCGAGTTCCTGATCCGTCTCGATGCCGCCAGCGGAGGGGAGAAGTGGCGTTATCGCCTCGACGGCCTCTACCGCGACAATCAAGGCGACGGACCGCGGTCGACACCCACCGTCGACGACGGCATCGTCTACGCCTATGGCGCCCGCAGCGTGCTGGTGGCGGTCGATGCCAACAGCGGCAAGGCGCTGTGGTCGCAGGACCTCAAGAAGTCCCTCGGCGCCCGACCGCCGCGCTGGGGCACCAGCGCCCAACCGCTGGTGGTCGATGACCTGGTGCTGGTCGACGTCGGCGGTCGCAAAGGTGCTTCCATCGCCGCCTTCAAGAAGCTCACCGGCGTCGTCGCCTGGACCACCGAAACGGACAAGGCCGGCTACTCGACCCCCTTGCTCCTCGAGGTCGGCGGTCGCCAACAGGTGATCTTCTTCACCGCCAGCCAGCTCGTCGCCCTCGACCCCGGCAACGGCGACCTGCTGTGGAAGCACTCCTGGTCGACGAGCTGGGACGTCAACGCCGCCGCCCCGATCGCGGTGCCGCCGAACGGCCTGTTCGTCTCATCCGGCTACGACACCGGCTCGGCCTTCTACCGCCTGACCGCCGAAGGCGAGCGCCGCGACGCCGTCGAGGTCTGGCGCCAGCGGCGGATGAAGAACAAGTTCTCGAGCTCGGTGCTCTACGAAGGCCACCTCTACGGCTTCGACAACTCGATCCTCAAGTGCCTCGACGCCGCCACCGGTGAAGAGCGCTGGAAGACCCGCGGCTTCGAGCACGGTTCGTTGACCCTCGCCGACGGCAAGCTCTTCATCCTCGGTGAAGGTGGTCGTTTGGCCCTTGCCGAAGCCTCGCCCGAGAGTTACCGCGAGCTTTCCTCCTTCCAGCTCTTCAACGGCAAGAGCTGGACCGTACCCACCCTCGCCCATGGCAAGCTCTTCCTGCGGGACGAGCGCCAGATCGTCGCCCTCGATGTGGCGGCCGGAGACTGACTTCCCGTGATCTTTCATCCCAAGAGCTGGCATCGCCTGCCCCGTCTTGTCGTCCTCGGGCTCTGCGCCCTTTTGCCCGGGGCTGCTCTTTTCGCCGAAGAAGAGTCCGCCTCCGAGAGCCCGAACGAGCCCTACTTGGTCGAGGGTGGCGAGGTGAGGGTGGAGGGCAAGCTGCCCTATGTGCCGACCTCGAACACCGTCGCCGCCAAGCTTCCGCTCTCCCTCGATCGCACGCCGGCGAGCGTCACCGTCGTTCCCACCGCCCTCTTCGGAGAACAGGGCGGCGCGGTGCTGGGCGACGCCCTCGAGAATGCCAGCGGGCTCAACGTCCAGACCGGTAGCGGCGTCTTCGACTTCTTCGTGGTGCGCGGCCTCGATTCGGTGTCGAGCGGCCTCATCCTGACCGATGGAGCTCCCGAGCCGGAGACCACCTTCTACCAGCTCTACAACGTCGAGCGCGCCGAGGTCTACCGCGGCCCGACCGCCTTCCTCTACGGCGGCAGCCCGCTGGGAGGAACCGTCAATCTGGTGCGCAAGCAACCGCTGCCGGCATCCTTCGCTCGGGTCGGTATCGGCGCCGGCTCCTTCGGCACCTTCGAAGGCAACATCGACGCCAACCGCGCCAGCGCCGACGGCGAGTGGAGCTTCCGCCTCAATGGCCTGTGGCGCGAGACCGACGGCTTCCGCGACGACAAGGCGATGGAGACGCGCTCCTTCAACCCCGCCCTCACCTGGCGGCCGCGGGAAGACGTGTCCGTCAACTTCAACCTCGAACGCCTCGAGATCGACGGCGAGAGCGACGCCGGTCTGCCCCTGATCTTCGACGGCCGGGGCGGCGCCAGCCTCGCCCCGGTGCCCTTCGAGCGCTCCTATCAGTCGCCGATCGACCTCTCGGAGCAGGTCATCGACCGCGGCCAGGTCGACATCGAAAAGCGCTTCGGCAGCCGCTTCCTGCTGCGCGACAAGGCCTACTACCGCAATCTCGACTGGGACTCCCGGGGCACCGTCTTCAACGGCGTCCTGGCGGACGTCACCGGCGATCTCGCGATCAGCCGCACGATGTTGATTCTCGACGACGAGCAGACCTTGATCGGCAACCAGCTCGAGGGCATCGCCGAGCTCACCACCGGTGGCGTCGAGCACTCGCTGCTGGTCGGCCTCGAGCTGTCGCAGCTCGAAGACCAGTTCTTCTTCGACGCCCGGCTGCTGCCCAACATCTCGGTGTTCGCTCCGGTCGAAACCTCGCCGACCTCGGCGGATCAGCTCTTCCCGCTCCCCGGCCAGGCGCGCAACGTCGACGCCCGCAGCCGGGTGGTGGCACCCTACATCGTCGACCAGATGCGTTTCGGTGAGCGCTTCGAGCTGCTCCTCGGAGTGCGCTTCGATCGCATCGACTTCGAGGACAACGCCAGCGGCGCCGAGCGCGAGGACGACGAGGTCAGCCCGATGATCGGCGCCGTTTTCGCGGCAACGCCGAAGGTCGTTCTCTACGCCAACGGCGGCGAGGCCTTCGCGCCGCCCTCGACCTTCGCCACCGACCCCAACCGGGTGCCCGAAGAGAGCCGGCAGGTGGAAGCCGGAGTGCGCTTCTCCGGCGCCTGGGCCGGCAGCCTGGCGATCTTCCGACTGGACCGCGAGAACATCGCCATTCCGGTGGGCTTCGGCGTCGAGCGCCAGGTCGGCGACCAGCAGTCCGAGGGCCTCGAGGTCGAGGTCGGCGGCGAGATCGCCCCCGGCACGCGGCTCCATCTCGCCTACGCCTACACCGAGAGCGAGCTCACCCGCTTCAGCGAGCTGCTGTTCCTCGGACCGGCCTTCCCGCCGCTGCTCCTCGATCACTCCGGCAACCGCGCGCCCTTCGCCCCGGAGCATCTCGCCAAGGTCTGGCTCAGCCACCGCTGGGACAACGGCTTCGGCATCGCCGGCGGCGGTCGCTACACCGGCGAGCAGTTCATCGACGAGGACAACGTCTTCACCGTCGGCGATTCCTTTCGCCTCGACCTCTCAGCCTCCTGGGAGCGCGGCCCCTGGCGCCTGCGCTTGAACCTCGACAACGTCACCGACGAAGAAATTCTCACCCGCGGGTTCAGCAACACCTCGGTGATTCCCGCCCCCGGCTTCGCCGCCTCCACGGCTATCGACTACCGCTTTTAGGAGAGCCCCGCCGTGACCCCAGAACCAGCGAATGCTGCAACTTCATACGACTACGACGTCATCGTCATCGGCGGCGGCCCGGCCGGCGCCACTACCGCCACCCTGGTGGCCGAAGCCGGTCACCGGGTGCTGCTCCTCGAGCGCGCCGAGCGGCCGGCCTTCAAGATCGGCGAATCGCTGATGCCGGCGACCTACTGGACCCTCGAACGCCTCGGCGTGCTCGACGAGATGAAGGAGAGCGCCTTCCCGAAGAAGTACTCGGTGCAGTTCTTCAACCGCCACGGCCGCGGCTCGTCGCCCTTCTACTTCCACGAGACGGACGACCACGACTCCTCCCAGACCTGGCAGGTGCTGCGCAGCGAGTTCGACGGCATGCTGCTCGACAACGCCCGCAAGAAGGGCGCCGAGGTGCAGTTCTCCTCGCCGGTGCGGGAAGTGCTCTTCGAGGGCGACCGCGCCCGCGGCGTGCGCGCCGAAGTCGCCGGTGGTCCGGCCCGCGAGCTGAGTTGCCGGGCGGTGGTCGACGCCAGCGGCCAGCGTGCCCTGCTGTCGCGCAAGCTCAAAATCCAGGAGCTGCACCCCTGTCTGAAGAACGCCTCCTACTTCACCCACTACGAGGGCGCCCACTTCGACGACGGCATCGACCGCGGGGCCACCCTCATCCTGCACACCGAGAACCAGGACTCCTGGTTCTGGTTCATTCCGCTGCCCGGAGGCAAGGTCAGCGTCGGCGTCGTCGGTCACATCGACTATCTGACCAAGGGCCGCCCGCGGGATCCGCAGAAGGTGTTCGACGAAGAGCTCGCCCTCTGCTCGGCCCTCGCCGAGCGCCTGGAGGGAGCGCGCCAGGTCCGCGACGTCAAGGTGCTGAAAGACTTCTCGTACCTCTCGACTCAGATGGCCGGCGACGGCTGGATCCTGGCCGGGGACGCCTTTGGCTTCATCGACCCGATTTACTCCTCCGGTGTCTTCCTCGCCCTGAGGTCCGGCGAGATCGCCGCCGACGCCCTGCTCGAGGGCCTCGCCGAGGACGATCTCTCGGAAGCCAGCCTGCGCCGCAACGAGGACGAGTTCGTCGCCGGCATGACCGCCGTCAAGCGGCTGGTCTACGCCTTCTACGACCGCGGTTTCTCCTTCGCCAAGTTCCTCGAGCGCTTCCCGGATTGCCGCGAGGCCGTCGTCGACCTGCTGGTGGGCAACGTCTACCGCCGACCGGTGGATCACCTGATCACTGCCCTCGACGAGTTCCAGAGCCAGGAGGCCGCACCGATCGCCGCCACCGGACGATGAGAATCGCCTACATCGCCGCCGGCGCCGCCGGCATGTACTGCGGTAGCTGTCTGCACGACAACACCCTCGCCGCCGCCTTGATCGAGGCCGGCCACGAGGTCGCCCTGCTGCCCATCTACACGCCGCTGCGCACGGACGAAGACGACGTCAGCGCCGACCGCGTCTTCTATGGCGCCGTCAACGTCTATCTGCAGCAGAAGAGCCGGTTCTTTCGCCGCATGCCGGCCTTCGTCGAGCGCTGGCTCGACAACCGCGGCCTGCTCAATCAGGTCTCGAAGCTGAGCTCGTCGACCGACGCCGGCGAGCTCGGTGAGCTCACCCTGTCGGTACTGCAGGGGGAAGACGGTCGCCAGGCCAAGGAGCTCCAAAAGCTGGTCGATTGGCTGCAGGACTATCAGCCCGACTTGGTTCAGCTCACCAACGCCCTCCTCCTCGGCATGGCCCCGGCCATGCGCCAGGCCCTCGGCGTGCCGGTGATCTGCGGTTTGACCGGGGAGGATCTCTTTCTCGACTACCTGCCAGAGAGCTGGCGCCAGCGCGTCAGCGACGAGCTGCGCCGCCGCGCCGGTGACGCCGACGCCTACGTCGCGACCAGCCGCTACTACACCGAAGAGCTCAAAGAGCGTCTGGCGCTGCCGCCCGAGAACACTTTCGTCGTGCCGCTGGGGATTCGCCTGAGCGACGTCCCGGACGCCACCGAAAGGGACCCGCAAGCACCGCCGCTGATCGGCTATCTGGCCCGCCAGTGCCCGGAGAAAGGGCTCGATCTGCTGGTCGAGGCGTTTCTGAAGATCGCCGCGAAGAATCCCGCACCGCGGCTCGAAGTCGCGGGCTACGTCGGTCCCCGAGACCGCCCCTTTGTCGCCGGCCTCGAGCAGCGCGTCGCCGATGCCGGCTTCGCCGACCGCGTCACCTTCCACGGGGAGGTCGACCGCCAGGGCAAGCTCGACCTGCTGTCGCGCCTCGACATCTTCTCCGTCCCCACCGTTTACCGCGAGCCCAAGGGCCTCTCGGTGCTCGAAGCTCTGGCCCACGGCGTGCCGGTGGTGCAGCCACGCCATGGCGCCTTTCCGGAGATCATCCAGGCCACCGGCGGCGGCGTGCTCACCGATCCCGGTTCCGTCGATGACTTGGTGCACGGCCTCGAGCGCCTGCTCGACAGCCCGAACCTGCGCCACGAGCTCGGCCGCCGCGGCCGCGATCTCGTCCACCGCCGCTTCCACGCCCAGGCGATGGCCGAGGAAACCCTCGCGGTCTACCGGGCGGTGTTGGAAGGCGCGGCTCAGGCCGGGGAACCCACCCGGAACGAAGAAGCGGCGCAGGCCGTTTGACCCGCGCCGCCGGCGCTGCGAGCGAATCCCCGGCCTAGAAACAGAACCGGCCGTTACAGCCGCCGCAGGCCGGGTCCGAGTTGGGCAGCACCCAGATCGTCCCCTGGCGCCAGGCGCTCGAGCCGCAGTCGTTCTGCGACCTCACCCGAATCGAGTAGGGTCCTGGCGTCTGGAAGTACCAGCCGCTCAAGTAGATGTAGTTGGCCGTGCTGGTGGTGCTGAAGAAGTGATTGAGCACCTCCCAGCGATAGCTCTCCGCTCCCGGGATGTGCGGCGTTCGATACTGCTCGTCGGCGCCCTGACAGAGATCGCGATCGGGACCGGAGATGTGGAGCGGCGTCGGCGGTGCCGCCGTGCAGGGGTGATAGCGATCGTAGGAACAACGCAGGGCCTCGCGATCGTCATTGGTCAGGAAGTGCTGCTTGCCGACATAGCCGGCCCGCATGATCGGCCGCGGGCTGGCGACTTCCGAGTGATGGATGCCGAGGGAGTGGCCGAGCTCGTGGATCAGCACCGTCTCGCGATCGAAGTTGGCCCCGGTGTTGGTCCAGGTGACGTTGTTGTTGAAAGTGATGTCGGACTCGATGATCTCCTGCCCGTTCTGAATCACCAGAGCGGTCAGCGCCAAACAGTCTCCGACGCAGCCGTTCCCCGGCGCCCACAGGACGGTATTGATGCCGTCGGTGGCGAAGCCGTTGTTGGTGGTCCAGTCATAATCCAGCACATAGCCGTCGCCGGTGACCTCGTTCCAGGCGTCGATGGCGTTGCGCAGCGGCCCGACGGCGGGCCAGCCCTGGTTCGCCTGGTTGATCCGCCAGCCGATTTCGAGGGTCGTCCAATGGGCAAAGCCACCGGCAGCGTTGCAAGCGACCAGGTTGCCACCGGTGACGCGACCGTTGGCGTTGGCCTGGATCATGCGAAAAGCGAAGGCCGGGAGAGCGACCGCCAAGCTGACGGCGACCGCGAGGGTGATTCGAGCGAGCCGCATCATCACTTCACCTCCTGGGCCTTGACCTGATCCTGTATGGCCTGCTTGAGCTCATCGAGGCCGACCCCTTCGGGCCCGAAGGGCACCTCCGTCTTGCCCTGGGCGTCGGGATAGAGGCCGTGGTCCTTGGCCTGGCTGACGGCCTTCATCTCGCCCTGCTCCTCGACGAGCTCGAAGGCGCCCTGGGAATGATCGCGCACGGTTTCGACCGCCGGCGCTCCGGGCAGATCCTCACGGTTGACGAACAGCACGTAGGAGCTCTGCGGCTCGAGATTCGCACCGCCGACGATCACCGTCGAAAGATCACCGATCGTGCCCCCGAGGAGGGTCACCGTGAGCTCGTCACCACTCTTCTTCGACGCGTCCCCCTTGAGGACCTCCGAAACCGCCAGACGAACGTCCGTCAGCATCAGAGTCCCGCCCTGGTTCCAGTAGGACTCGGCGCCCAGGACCTCGGCCACCACGATCGATTCGTTGTCGGCCACGAGCTTGTCGAGGCCGGCCCGTACGAAGGTCGAACCGTGGGCCGACGAAACCCATCCCAGGGCCACGGCGAGCAAGACAATCCCCTTCAACCATTGCTGGCTGCGCTGCATCGATGTCTCCTTTCCAGGAGTCGTTTGGGGCCTTCACCGGCCAAGCGAGTCGCCGGGTGAAGACCAGATTCGTCCTCTGCGGGCATCCTATGCCGATGATAAATATTATTCAAATATATGCATATAAACTCCTGAGACAGGGCATAATAGACCCTCGCTATACTCCTCGGCCATGGCCGAACCCATCTCAGAATTCAAGGTCTTCCGGCGCGTCGAGTTCGCCGACACGGACACCGGCGGCATCGTCCACTTCTCGCGCTTCTTCGTCTATATGGAAACCGCCGAGCACGAGCTACTGCGTTCCCTCGGCACTCTCGTCCACAGCCGCCACGAAGGCCACACCATCGGCTGGCCGCGGGTCGAGGCCCAGTGCCGTTACCTCAGCCCCCTGCGCTACGGCGACGAGGTCGAGATCCGCCTGCGGGTGGCGCGCAAGGGCCACAGCTCGATGACCTACGAAGCGGACTTCTGGCTCGGCGAGCGCCACGTCGCCCGGGGTCGCATTTCCTCCGTCTGCTGCATTCTCGACGACCCGGCAGGACTCAAGCCGATTCCGATCCCGGCGGCGATCGCCGACCGGCTGGTGGAAGCGACCGGCGGCTGAGGCGCCGCCGGTCTTCTAATCAGGCCTGTCCGGCCTTCAAGAGGCCCGCGAAGGCGCCCCAGTGGCGCCACATCTGGAAAGCCCAGAGCACTAGCACGACCACCCCCGGCGCCATGCTGGCGGGATCGAAGAGGAGGTGGAAGAGCATGATGTTGACCACCACCGGACCGAGCAGGGTGAGCCCCAGCGGGCGGCGGTTGACCAACAGCAGGATGCCGCCGATGATCTCGATCAGCTTGACCACCTTCATGTAGCCGGAGCCGATCAGAAGTCCGATGAACGAGGCGGCGTCCGGCTGCAGCTCCGGCACCGGCAGGAACTTGAAGAATCCGTTCAGTCCGAAGACGATGAAGATCGCCGCCAGGGCGAAGCGGGTCAACAGGTCGAGCCAACGCATGGGAGCTCCTTTCCGAGAGGCCTCGGGGGCCAAGTCCTCGAACAGCGGTGAACGGCTTTCTACCCGGGCTTACAGGAGATCGCGAACGGCGTCGCGCTCTTCGCGCAGCTCGGCGTCCGTGGCCTCCATCCGCTGGCGGCTGAAGTCATCGATCTCGAGATCCTGAACGATGCTCCAGTCACCGTCCCGACAAACGCAGGGGAAGGAATAGATCACCCCAGGGGCAATGCCGTAGCTGCCGTCCGACGGCACCGCCATGCTCACCCAATCGCCTTCGTCCAATCCCAGGGACCAGCTGCGCATGTGATCGATGGCCGCCGAGGCCGCCGAGGCCGCCGAGGATGCGCCGCGCGCCTGGATGATGGCGGCACCGCGCTTCTGCACCGTCGGAATGAAAGTGTCGCGGTACCAGTCCTGGTCGACCTGCGAGGCGGCGGCATCGCCCGCGATGGTGGCGTGGGCGATGTCCGGATACTGAGTCGAGGAGTGGTTGCCCCAGATGATCATCCGCCGGATATCGGTGGCGTGGGCACCGGTCTTCTCGGCGAGCTGGCTGATCGCCCGGTTGTGGTCGAGGCGGGTCATGGCGGTGAACTGGCGGGGATCGAGATCGGGGGCGTTGGCCGCCGCGATCAGGGCGTTGGTGTTGGCGGGATTGCCCACCACCAGAACCTTGACGCCGCGCGAAGCGTGATCGTTGATCGCCTTGCCCTGAGGTCCGAAGATCTTGCCGTTGGCCCCCAAGAGATCGTTGCGCTCCATGCCGGGTCCACGCGGCCGAGCGCCCACCAGGAGGGCGAAGTCGGCGTCCCGGAAACCGGCTTCGAGCTCGGAGGTCGCGACGATGCCGTGGAGCAGCGGGAAGGCGCAGTCGTTGAGCTCCATGACGACCCCACCGAGGGCGTCCATCGCCGGCGGAATCTCGATCAGTTGCAGGATCACGGGCTGATCCGGGCCCAGCATGTCGCCGGCGGCGATGCGAAAGGCCAGGGCGTATCCGATATTGCCGGCCGCGCCGGTGATGGCCACGCGAACGGGGTTCTTCATGGGTCGGTCCTCGTCAGAAAAGCGGATGGGTCGGTCGGTTCGTCGAGAAGCTGCCGGAGTGCCCGGCGCGGCGAGCTTAACAGCCCCTCAGGCCGTACCACGATCCTTCCGAAAGGCGCGCCAAATCATGTACAGGCCGAGGGCCAGCAGAAGCACCGCCCAGAAAACGATGGGCGACGGCAGAATCCTCTCGAGCCAGTCGTAGCGACTGGCGAAGGCGGTCAATCCGAGGCCAGCGAGCACCGCTCCCCAGACCAGCAGCGGCGGCTTGCGCAAGCCACCGGCGAGCCAGGTGGTGAGCAAGGCGAAGCCGACGATCAGAGGAATCCCCGGCAGCCAGTCCAGAAGCGGCCGCCAGCTCAGATAGCCGTAGGTCAGCGAAAAGAAGAGGGCACCGGTGCCGATGCCGGCCGCGGCCTTGCCCAGGGAGCTCGGACGCCGAGTGCCGACGAAGAAGTCGACCGCCGAGGCGAGGCCCCCGAGAATGGCGAAGACGGGCCAGAATTGACGCAGCGGAGGCACCCCGACACCGGCCGCGTCGAGCAACAGCCAGAGCGCCACGGCCACCACCACCACACCGACCACCAGATAGCGCCGGCGTGCCCCGGACGCCGACGGAGTCACATCACTCATCGCCCCAATCTCCTCTCAGCGGTTGTGTTTCGGCTGCGCCCGACCATACCAGCCCACGGCCCGATTCGATCTCGGCCCTTGGTCGACCGGGGTACCGTCGATTACGGTTAACCCGGCCTTCTCACGAGGTTTCCTCGCGACAGGCCGTAGGTTCTTGAAGATTCAGGGCGTCCGTCGCGGCCACGACGCCGCCGTACTCGACGTGCTGAGGAGTGCAGGCGACGGAAAACGCAGCAGATTTCGGGACATAGGGACGCGCAGCGGAAAGCTGGTGAGAAGGGCGGGTTAGACGACAATGGAGATTCGAACCGCATGAGATTCGCAATCGTCGGTGCCGGAGCCGTCGGGCTCTACTTCGGTGGCCGCCTCGCCGCAGGCGGCCACGAGGTGACCTTCCTGGCCCGCGGCAAGACCCTCGCCGCCCTCCGCCGAGAGGGCCTCGAGCTCACCAGCCCGAAGGGCGATCTACACCTCGCCGACGTACGCGCCGAAGAGCGCCCCGAGGCCATCGGCGAGGTCGACGCGGTGCTGCTGGCGGTCAAGGCCTGGCAAGTGCCGGAGGTCGCTCCCAGCCTGCGACCGCTGGTCGGCCCGAACACCACCTTGCTGCCACTGCAAAACGGTGTCGAGGCCCCGGACCAGCTTCTCAAGCACTTTCCCGGTCGAGTGCTCGGTGGCCTGTGCAAGATCATCAGCGAGGCCACCGCCCCGGCGGTGGTGCGCCACCTCGGCGCCGAGCCGACCATCGCCCTCGGCGAGCTCGACGGCGCCGCCTCACCGCGGGTCGCAGACCTCGCCAGCGCCCTCGACGGAGCCGGCATCGTCGCCGAAACCCCCGACGACATCCGCAAGGCGATGTGGAAGAAATTCCTCTTCATCGCACCGGTCAGCGGCATCGGAGCCATCACCCGGGTGCCGCTCGGTGTCTTCCGCCAAATGGCCGAAACTCGCCAGCTGGTGCGCCGGTCGATGGAGGAAGTGGTGGCGGTGGCGCGCGCCCTGGGGATCGCCCTCTCCGACCACACCCTCGAAGCCACCCTCGCCTTTCTCGACGGCCTGCCGCCGGCAGGCACCGCTTCGATGCAGCGCGACCTGATGGCCGGCAGGCCTTCGGAGCTCGAATCGCAAACCGGCGCGGTGGTGCGATTGGCGGCTCAGGCCGGCGTCGAGGTGCCGGTCAACGACTTCCTCTACCGCTGCCTGCTGCCGAGCGAACGGGCCGCCCGACGCGAGTCCTGAGATTCGATTCCAGACAAAAAAAGAGGCCGCTGCGAATGGGGTTGCGCCACGCAGCGGCCTTTCTGAATTGCCGTCTGGCTCGTCCGCCGTCTCGAGACGGACTCACCGGACACCCCGGCTTGGATCGCCGCCCGCCCGCCACGGAAGGGGACCCCGCGCGGAAGGCCGTTTGGGGGCTACCCGACGGGGGGCCCGTTCAACGCGATCCGACTGGGAGTGTCGACAGCGCCGAAAACGTTTCATCACCCGGTGAAAAAAGTTTTCGCGCCGGCGCTCTCGGCCACGGATCGGCGAATCGTGGGTTGCTCAGGAAAGCCTCGTCGGTGAGCGACTCGAGGAATGCCACCAGCTCTTCGCGCTGCCCCGGAGCGAGCTCGAAGCCGGTCACCTGATCGCTTTGATTGCGGTGTCCTTGGCCACCCCGGGCATAGTGGTCGACCACCGCTGCCAGGCTCGGCAGGGCACCGTTGTGCATGTAGGGCGCGGTGACCGCGATGTTGCGCAGCGTGGGAGCGCGAAAGCGCCCGCCGTCCTCGGGACGGCCGGTGGTCCGGCGCAGTCCGGGGTTGGTGATCCGGTCCTCCCCATAGAGCCCATTGTTGTGAAAGATGGGCGGCGGCGCCGGCGCCCCACGAAAGGCCACCGGCCCCGAAAAGGTGAAGCCGGCGTGGCAGCGCGAGCACTTGAGGTCGTCCGAAAAGAATAGGTCCATGCCGCGCCGCGCCGCCGGCGAGAGGGCCGCCGAGTCGCCGCCGTAGACCAGGCGATCGTAGGGCGAATCGCCGGAATAGAGGATGCGCTCGAAGGCGGCGAGGGCGTGCACCACGTGATCGAGGCTCATCGGCCCCGGCTGGCGCGGAAAAGCCCGCGGCAGCAGGCGCCGATAAACCGGATCGCGATCGAGACGCGCCAACACTTCCTCTTCGTGGCCCGCCACCCCGAGCTCAATCGGAGCCTGATTGAGGATCGGTACCCGGGCCTGCTCTTCGAGGCTTCGCAGGTTGGGATCATCCCAGCCGAAGCTGACGTTGTAGGCGACGTTGGCGAGACTCATCGCGCCCCGCGGATGGGCCTGCCGGGTGGCGCCGATGGCGCGCCCCAAGCCATCCGTGAAGGCGAGCTCCTGGCGATGGCAGTCGGCGCATGAAGCCGAGCCGTTGAAGGACAGACGGCGGTCGTAGAAGAGGTGTCGGCCGAGCTCGATCTTGGCCGCCGTCAGGGGATTCCCGGCCGGCACCCGCGGCGGCGGGAAGGGCGCCGGCAGGACCTCGGCGAGCAGCGGCGCCGCGCTCTGGACGGAGGCCGGCGCGGCCACCGGTCCTCGAGGACCGGCACAGCCCGCCAGGAGAAATACGACCAGCAGAGCCCCGCGAGAAAGGGGCGAACAGCGGGGTCGGAAGCCGCCGCTGCCGCAGAGCGGCGGCGACTCCCGACGCAGGATCTGCGCTACCAGCGGCGGGTCGAGAGTTGCGACAGAGAGGCCGTCTGCGAGGCGATCTTGGCGCGCTCCGCAACCCAGGAGGCGAAGCCTTCTTCACCGGGGTTGCTCTCGAGCCAGGTCTGCATCGCCGCCAACAGCTCGTCGGCACGCGCCCGGTCGAGGGTGAAGAGGCTCAGGTAGGCCTCCTTGGCATCTTCCAGGCGACCCAGGCCGAGGTAGGCCTCGCCGCGATACTCGATCGCTTCGGCGTAGGTCGGAGCGAGCTCGAGGGCCTGGTTGTAGGCCCGCAGCGAGTCTTCGTAGTCACCCACCTTGCGCAGGGCGTAACCCAGGCTGCTGTAGGCCTGGTGAAAGCGCGCGTTCTTCGAGGTCGCTTCGGAGAAGCGCTCGGCGGCCTTGCGGTAGGTCTTCTCGATCTTGGCCGCCACCTTGTCGCGCTCGGCTCCGGAGAGACCCTGGGCCTTCTCTTCGAGGGACCAGGCCTTGTCGCGCAGCTCGAGACCACGGTTGTAGAGCTCCTTGGCTTCTTCCGCCGGCGACTTGGTCGGTGCGGTCGGTGCCGATGAGCCGCCGGCCGCCCACAGGGCCATCGGCAGCAGAGAGACCAGCAGGGCGATCAATAGCGTCTTGCGGAACATCCGTTTCTCCTTCCCAGAGCGATCAAAGGGCAGTCGCGATGCGCTCCGAATTATAGCCCGACGGCGATCACACGGAGCGCGTCAGGCCGCCGTCGACGCGCAGGCTCTGACCGGTGATGTAGGCGGAGTCGGAAGTCAGCAGGAAGGCCGCCGTCTTGGCGACCTCGCGCACCGAGCCGGGACGGCCGACGGGAATCTCGCGCAGCGTCTCTTCGTCGACCTCGTAGCTGTCGATGTAGCCCGGCAGCAGATTGTTCATGCGCACCCCGGCCGAGGCATAGCGGTCGGCATAGAGCTTGGCGAAGGCACCGACAGAGGCGCGCAGGGCCGACGACAGGGGAAAGTCGAGGGATGGCTCGACCGCTCCGAAGGTCGAGATGTTGACGATCGAGCCACCGCGCTCGACCAGAGCGGGAGTCACCGCCCGCGCCATGCGCACCACGTTGAGCACCACCAGATCGAGCGCGTCGTGCCACTCGACGTCGGCGAACTCGAGGAGCTCGCCGCGCGGCGGATGGCCGGTGTTGTTGACCACGCCGTCGAGCTGACCGTAGCGCTCGAGAGTGGCATCCACCAGACGCTCGACGTCGGCTTGCTCAGTCACCGAACCGCGCAAGGCAAGGGCACCGCACTCTTCGGCGACCGCATCGACCTCGCCGGAGCGCGCCATCAGGGCGAGGGACCAGCCGCGCCGGCTGAGCTCGCGCGCACAGGCGGCGCCCATGCCGCGACCGGCGGCGGTGACGATGGCAACGGGTTGGCTCATGGTTGGCGATCTCCTGGCAAGGCCTCAGGCGGCCCTGTCGCGCGCCCACAGGGCGAAGACCTCGTCGACCTGCTCCCAGCCGAGGCGCATCAGAAACGTCGGGTTGCGGCCGTAGGACTTGCTGCCCAGCAGAAAGAAGCCAGGCTCCGGATTGAGCAGCGAGTCGCCGCCGTGACCGGTTTGGTCCAGGCAATCTCCGCCGGCCGAGCCGAGCAGCGCCGCCGCCAGCTTCATCGGGCCGGCAGTGGCATAGCACTCGTGAACCTGGAGCTGCCGGTAGAGACGATGATCGCCGACGTAGCCGGTTAGCGAAAGAATGCGGTCGACCACCACCGTTTCGACCCTGTCGTCGCGGCGCCGCAAGGTCACCCGCCAGCGATCTGCCTCGGCCTCGAGGGCCTCGACGACGACGCCGAAGCGGGTCTCGACGGCCGGCGAGGCAGCGCGCGACAGGGCTCCGGCCGTGGCGGCGAGGGCGGCGCGCTCGGGCAGCGGATCGTCCTCCGGCGGAGGCGGCAGGGGGTCTTCTCGCCGCAGCGCCCACAGCACCCGGGTCCCGGGCTCCCGCTCCGCCAGCTCGGCGAGATCGCGCACCGCCGTCTGCGCCGAGTAGCCGGCACCGACCAGCAGGGTGGTGAGACCAGCCCAGGAGCTGTCGATGCGAGGGATCTGGCGCTCGATGGCGCCCTCGGCGGCGGCCTCGCCGGGAGCCGCAATGCCGCCGTCGCCGAGCTGATTGGGGCAGTCGTAGGTGCCGGTGCAATCGAGCACCCGGTCGGCACGGTCGATGCGCTCGCCGCCGCTGGCGTCACGAATCAACAAGCGGAAGGGGCGCTCGGCGCGGCGCCCGGTGCCGATCTCGTCGCTCTTGACCAGGCCGTCGCGACTGACCGCCACCACCCGCTCCCCCAGCCGAAGGTGAGGGGCGATGCTCGGCTGGGCGGCGAGCGGCTCGAAAAGGCGCTCCACCAGCTCCTCCCCAGTGGGGCAAGTGTCGTCCGCCGGCAGCTCGAGGCCAACGGCGGCGAGAAGGCGGCGAGCGCGCGGTGACACGTTGAGGCTCCAGGGCGAGAACAGCCGTACGTGGCCCCACGAGCGCACCGCCGCCGCCACGCCGTCGCCGGCCTCGTAGAGCGCGAAGGGATAGCCACCCTCGGCAGCGGCGAGGGCGGCCTCGAGGCCCACCGGGCCGGCTCCCAGAATCGCTAACTTCGGCTTCATCGCAAATACTCCTTTTCTCTAGGGTAACCCGCGCAACGCATTCTGCGCCCCTTCGTCGGGAATCTCTTGAAGAGTCTTGCCCACCGGTCGCAGCCCAGGAGCCTGCGGCGCCGCAGACACAACGTCGAGGGAGCCCGCCGGCCTCGTCTCCCCCGCCCCCTCGACCAAAGCCATCTCGACCACCCGATCGGCGATGCGCTCGGCCTGTCCGGGATCGTGGGTCACCACCACCACCGCCCGGCCCGCCTTGAGGCTCGCCAAGCGCTCTTCGATCTTGCGGGTCGAGGCTGGATCTAGAGCGCTGGTGGGTTCGTCCATCAGCAGCACGTCCGGATCGAGGGACAAAACCCGAGCCAGGCAGAGACGTTGCTGTTGACCGACCGAGAGCTGATCGGCGGGCTCGGCCAGTCGATCCGCCACCTCGTCCCACAGGGCGGCCTCGCGCAGCGCTTGGTGCGCCCTCTCGCGCCGCTCGCCGGCGGTCAGGCGGCGGGTGTGACGCAACCCGAAGGTGACGTTGTGCTCGATCGAGCCGGGGAAGATCACCGGCTGCTGGAACAGCATGCCGATGCGGCCGCGCAAAGCGTCCGGATCGACCCGGCGCTGGTAGATGGGCTCGCCGTCGAGAAAGACCTGGCCCTCGACGCGCAGCCCCGGGCTCAGCTCCACCAGCCGGTTGAGACAGCGCAGCAGAGTCGTCTTGCCGGCTCCGGACGGCCCCATCAGGCAGACCACCCGGTGGCGCGGCGCCTCCAGATCCACCGCACGCAGCAAGACCCGCGACGACGTCCGCACGGTCAGCCCCCGCGCCACCAAGAGGGGCTCAGCCACGGTAGGCCTCCTCGCGCAATCTCAGCCGGGCCGGCAGAGCGATCGAGGCGAGCCCCGCCACCAGCAGGACGAGGACCAGGGCGGCGCCCCACAACCGGGCCCCGGCTCCGGGATCGAGGGAGTCCTGAGCCAGCACGAAGATGTGGTAGGGCAGCGCCAGCACGGGGTTGTCGCGAATGCCGTCGGGCACCGTCGCACCGGAGAAGATCGCCGCCGTGAACAGGATCGGCGCGGTCTCGCCGGCGGCGCGGGCGAGACCGAGCAGGGCACCGGAGACCAGACCACCGAAGCTCTGCGGCAGGATCACCGCCCGCACCACGCGATCGCGCGACAGCCCGAGGCCGTAGGCCGCCTCGAGATAGCGCCCGGGAATCGCCCGCACGCGCTCGGCGAAGGCGACGGTGAGGGTGGGCAAGATCATCATGGCGAGCACGATGCCGCCAGCCAGCCAGGACTTGCCCCAGTCGAGGGCGCGCGAGAAGAAGGCTATGCCGGCGAGGCCGAAGAGGATCGACGGGATGCCGTTGGCGACGTACAGGGCGAGGTCGAGGCGGCGAGCCGAGGCAGCTTTCAGATAGACCGTCGAGAGCAGGCCGAGGGCCACCGCCAGCGGCACCGCGAAGGCCGCCGCGGTGGCGATCAAGAGCCCGGTGCCCAGGATCTGATAGCGCAGGCCGCCGGCGGCACCGGCCCGGCTCGACGCCTCGCTGAGCAGCTCCCAAGACAGCACCGGTCCCCCGCGCAGCAACAGCACCGCGAGCAGGGCGACGAACAGGCCGAGGGCGAGCAGCGCACTGGCACCGGCGTAACAGCTCAAGGCGCGATCCCGCCAGCGGCCGCTCATCGCCGCCGCCAGCGATTCGGCAGAGCCGCCACCAGATGACCGGCCAGGGTCACCGTGAGGGTGATGCCGAGCAGCACCAGGCCAAGGCCGACGATGGCGGCCCAGTGCAGGGAATCACCGTAGGCGAGAAAGGTCTCCGAGCCGCCGAGCTTGCTGGTCAGGGTTTGGCCGGGCTCGATCAGCGGCGCCGGCGACCAGAGACGCTCCGGCCACTGGTTGTCCTGCCGACCGACCACCAGGAAGACCGCGATGGTCTCGCCGAGGGCGCGACCGAGGGCGAGCAGCACCGCCGCCACCAGACCCGGCCAAGCCTGCGGTAGCGCAATCCGAAGCACCGTTTGGCCATGGGTCAAACCGAGGGCGCGAGCCGCCCGGCGCTGCCCGGCGGAGACCCCGGCGAGGGCGTCATCGGCAAAGGTCATGACCGTCGGCAGAATCATCACGGCGAGCAGAAGCCCGGCGGTCAGCAGGCTGTCCCCGGAGAGGGGATCGAAGGGCTCGAGGGCGCGGTAGACCAGGTCGCGCAGCAGCAGCACGCCGAGCAGGCCATAGACCACCGACGGCACCGCCGCCAGCAGCTCGACGGTGGTCTTGAACAACCATCGGGCCCGCGGGCCGAGATACTCGGCGCTGAACAGTGCGGCACCGATGCCGATCGGGGCCGCCAACGACAGGGCAACGGTGGCGACGGCCACGGTGCCGTAGATCATCGGCAGCGCGCCGAACTCCTGGACGCGAAAGAACCAGCGCTCCCCGAACAGGTAGGACAGCAGGCCCTGATGGCGCCACAGCGGCAAACTCTCGGCCACCAGCAGCAGCACCTGGGCGGCAAAGAAGGCCGCCGCCAGCAAGCCGCAGGCCCAGCTCCACAGGGCGATGCCGCCGAGACGCTGCATCAGCGAGCGAGGTCACCCAGACTGAGATAGCCGCTCTCCTCGACCAGCCCTTGACCTCGGGGGCTGAGCAGGAAGTCGACCATCAGGCGCGCCTCGCCCCGCGGATCGCCGTTGGTGATCACCAGGAGCGGCCGCGACAAGGGGTAGGAACCGGCCTCCAGATGATCGCGGCTGGGCTCCACGGCGGTGCCGTCGTCGGCGATCAGGGGAACGGCGAAGAGGGACCGCTGATCGGTCCAGGCGACGGAGATCTGGGTGATCGCGCCGCGGGTCGAGCGCACCTTGTTGCGCCCCTCCTCGTTCGAGCCCACCTCCGGCAGGCTGACCAAGGGTGCCCGATCGGCATCGCCGTAGAGCCAGTCGGCGAAGACCTCCCAGGTGCCGCGACCGGGCTCCTTGTTGAAGAAAGCCACCCGGCGATCGGGGCCGCCGATCTCGCGCCAGTTGCGGATCGTGCCCTCATAGAGACCGCGCACCTGCTGCCGCGTCAGGGTGCGAAGGCCGCCTTCCCAAACATCGCGCGACACCGCCAGAGCGACAGCGTCGTAGCCGATCGGCACGGGCTGAAAGCGGGTGCCGGGAAAGCGCTCACGGTCCTTCGCCGACAGCGGCCGCGACGACATGCCGATCTCGACCCGTCCATCGCCGAGGGCGGCGATGCCGCCGGAGCTGCCACCCTGAGTGTCGACCAAGATCTTCAGGCCCTGTTCCGCCTGCAGGATCTCGGCGGCCCGCACCACCACCGGGTTGACGGTGGTCGAGCCGTTGATCCGCAGGGCGCTCGCCGGCAGCGCCAACAGGGCAATGCCGACGATGAGAAGGAATCCGCGTCGCAGCATGCTCAGCAGCAGTCTCCACCGGGCTCGCAGCCGCCCGCGGCCTCGATGGTGGCGTCGTAATCCATGCCTTTGGTCTCGCGCGGGTGCCGGTGCACGGTGCGGCTGCAATCGAAGGGCTCCGCCGCTTCGAGGGGAATCTCGAGGCGCGGCTCGATGGCCTCGAACATGCCGCGATAGGGCTCGCGCTGGTAAAGGCGATAGGTCTTCTCGCACACCGCGTAGCGCTCGCCGCGCACCATGCGATGGCCATCGTCGTCGGTCACCTCGAGGAAGGGGCCCTTGTAGATCACCGCCTGGTTGCGCTCCCAGCAAGGGCCTTCCTTGCCCTTGAAAGCCTCCAGGGTCAAAGAGCGGAACTCGATGCCCTGCACCGTTTGCCAGGCCTCGACCTGCCGCTCGAGGATGCGGACACCATGGAACCCGGCCTCCTGAAAGGCCTCGAGGAAGCCACTCTCGGTGAGGGCACCGGAGATGCAGCCGCTCCACAGCTCGGGATCCCTCTGCAACGACTCGGGCACCGGCTCGTCGCTCACGATGTCCGAGATCACCGCTCGGCCGCCATTGCGCAGCACCCGGTAGATTTCGCCGAAGAGCTGCCGTTTGTCGGCGCCGGCGACCAGGTTGAGAACACAGTTCGAGACCACCACATCCACCGAGTCGCTGGCCACCATCGGCTCTTCCTGACGCAGCCGGTCGAGGGTCTCCTGGGCCGCCAACAGATGGGCCGCATCGCTCACCGGCCGAGCCGCGAGCTCGCGATCGAGGCGGTCGAGATCGAGGCCGAGGTCTTGAATCCGGCCGCGTCGGAAGTCGACATTGCCGTACCCCAGCCGTTCCGCCACCACCGGCGCCGCCTGCCGCGCCACGGAAAGCATTTCGGGGGTCATATCGACTCCGATCACGCGGCCCTCGGGACCGACCACCTGCGAGGCGATGAAACAGATCTTGCCGGTGCCGCTGCCGAGATCGAGCACCGTCTCACCGGCGGCCAGGTAGCGACTCGGATCGCCGCAGCCGTAGTCGCGCTCGAGCACTTCCTGGGGAATCACCTCGAGGTAGCGCGGGTCGTAGTCGATCGGACAGCAGAGGGACGCTTCCTGGGCCTGAGCCCCAGCGGCATAGCGTTGGCGCACCGCCGCCTCGGCTTGGCCGGCCGACGCCGTGGGGTCCGGTGAGCTGGCGTCCACGGCCCCGTGGTCGAGAGCGTTTTCGACGGTTGGTTCGATAGTCATGGGAAATCCCTCCGCGGATCTCTTCGGTAGATGTTGAGACTTGGGTCAGTGTTTCGAGGACGCCCGCTCCCGCGGCGGCAGAATCTCCAGGCAGGTCGTCCACCATCCCGTCAGGATGGTCTCGACGAACTCCTCCGGCAGCTCTTCGCGGCGCATCTCCTGCGCCAGGGCCTGGTGGTCGTAGACGAGCGGCACCAGCTCGACCTCGAGGTCGCCGGAGCGCTCCTCCAGCATGGCGAACCAGACTCGCGAATCGCCATCGTTGGCGGGTCGACCGATCACGCCGACATTGATCGCATCGCGGCCCGACGGCAGCCGGCGATGCCAGTGCAGGCCGGTGTGGGTGCAGAGCAAACCGTCGCAGGCGTTCTGGTCGAGCAGGACTTCGAGAAACGCTGCCGGCGCCGACGAGGCGAACAGGAACTCGTTGATGCGCCGCGGCGAGCCGTGCACCAGCAGCAGCTCGCGGCAGCCGACCCGAACCCGCCGCTGGAGCGGCAGCTCACCCATCCAGGCCTTGAACTCGGCCGAGCAGTTCTGGTCCGTGTAGCCGTAGGAAATGCGCGCAAAGTGGTTGTCGCGCGGATCCGTGTAGCCGCAGTTGCAGTCCTCGCGGCCACTGGCCAGAGACTCTTCGTAATTGCCCTGGATGGTGCGCACGGCACCTTGCTCGAGCAGCGGCCAGACCTTTTCCGGGCTCGGCCCGAAGCCGCCCAGATCGCCCAGGCAGTAGATCGCTTCGGCACCGCGCCGGGTGGCCTCCTCGAGGACCGCCGCCAGGGCCTGATGATTGTTGTAGACGCCGCCGAAGACGGCGATTCGGCTCCACGGCCCTTCGACCGAAATCGCCGTCGGCTGAGCGGCGCGATAACCGTGCACCGCTTCTTGGCGCTGTTCCGGCGACAGGCGGTGACCGGCTTGCTCGACGGCATCGCGAAACTCGCCGAGGGGCACCAGCTTCTCGCCCCAGGTCGCCAGGCCCCGGTGACGGGTCAGCTTGGCGCGCTCGGCGGCGCGCTGCCGGCGCCGTTCCTGGTCTTCGGGAATGCGATTCGCCATCGTCTCGGCCTCGTCCTCAGGTCCGGCAGCTGACGCCGAAAACGTGGCAGGTCCAGCACGCCGGGTGCTCGAGGGGGAAAGTGTCGAGGGTATCCGCCAAGCGTTCCCCCATCTTGCCCTCAGGCTCGTTCACCAGAATCGGGCAGACCCACACGCCGTGGTCCGTCACCATGCGACAGGCGCTGCACTGCAGGTGCTCCCAACTTCCGTCCGGGGCGTCGATGCCGCGCAGCTTCTGCCAGCTCTCGTAGGCGCCGCCGCGCTCCGCTTCGGAGCCGATCTGAAACACCGGCAGCACCTTGAGGCGAGGCTTGTCGGCTCCCAACCCGCGCAGCAGCTCGAAAAAGCGCGCCTTGCCCGCCTCGGTGCCCGAGTCGCCGTAGACCTCGGTGACCGTCAGGACCGGATTGAGGCCGACGTCGAGCAGCCGGCGCACCGCCGCGAGAACGCGATCGAAGGTGCCCACGCCGCGAATCGCGTCGTTGGTCGCGGCGTCGTAGCCATCGAGGGAAACGCGCACGTCGAGGGAGTATTCGGAGCCGTCCTGTAGGCCCTTCAGCCGCTGGCAGCGGCCCTCGTCGAGGAGCAGGCCGTTGGTCAGCACGCTGGCCGGCCCCACCGCCAGGGCGGCTTCCAGGATGGCCTCCATCTGCGGGTTCAGGAACGGCTCGCCGCCGGTGAAGTAGAACTCCTTGACCCCCAGCAGCGCCGCCTCGTCGAGGTAGCCCTGCACCTTCTCGAGGGACATCATCTGGTGGGTCTTGTTGGTCGGCGAGCAAGAGATGAAGCAGTGACTACAGGCCAGGTTGCAGACCGTGCCGGAAACTTGGAACCAAAGCGTGTCGAGCGCCGTCAGGTGGACTTCCGGCGCCGGCAGGCCGTCTTGTGGATAAGCAGACTCGGTCATTCGTCGATCCCTCGAGCACAGACCTCCGGAGCAGTCGGAGGACTACGCGAAAGCGCGGCCCACGACGGGGCGACGCGCAGCCATCAAAGCGTCAGATCGTGGCGGAGGCGGACGCCGGGATCGGCGGGGCGCGGGCCAGTGAGAAAGCGACCGGGGCTTGCAGCGGTCTGCCGAGACGACGCGGACAAGCAGGGCGAATCCACCGGGCCAGCAGGCGGCGCAGAGTGACCGCCAGAGGCGCGAGGTCGGCGACGAAGTGGCGCGATCCGAGCCAGCGCTGAAGGTCCGCCGGACCGTCGACGTCGTGCAGCGGATCGAGCTCGACCACCTCGCGGCCGAGGGCCTCGAGGGCCTGGCGCAGACTTCGCGAGGTGTCGCGGCGACACCAGCGAACCTCTTCCGCAAGACCGGGAACGGGGGTGGCGGTGGCGATCAAGTAGACACCACCATCGCGGCTCGGCCCCAGCACCACCCGGTCCGGACGGGAGGCCAGCAAGGCCAGGGCCCGCCGCAGATGGCCGGCCCCGAATGCCGGCGAGTCGGCACCGACGGCGACCACCGGTCCCGAGCTGGTCTCGAGGGCGGCAGCGAAAGCCGCCGCAAAGCGACTGCCGAAGTCGTGACCGACCTGCGACCGATGGCGAACGTCACCGCCGAGGGCGAGCGGCGCCGGTGTCGAAACCTCCAGACAACAGCCCAACTGGCGCCCGATGTCGAGGGTCGCCGCCAGCCAGGCCCGCCGCAGCTCGACCTCGCGGGCGCGCAACGGCGCCGGCAGGAGAGGCCGTCGATCGACCTCGCGATCGGCGCCGAGGGTGAAGACGAGAAGCGTGGGCTGGGAGCGGCGCGAGTGCATGTTCAATGGTCCATACGCCGCCAGCCGCTGAACGGATTACCGGTGACCGGAGGGCATCGGACACGAGCCAATATACCGCGCCTCAGTGAGTTATCATGCCTCCACATTGCGACGCTTCTATCTTTGGGCCCTGCCGCTGCTGATTCTGGCCATCGCCTTTTTCCAGAGCGTGGTGGAAAACCCGACGGCCCAAGTTCCAGCCACCACCGTGGTCGGTGCCTGGGTTCTCGAGGCGATCGCCCTCACCGCCCTCTTCGCGCTGCTCGCCGAGCGCGGCGGCAACCTGCTCCTCACCGGCCTCTACGCCGGATGGATCGGATGGCTCTTTCGCGGTCCGGTGGCCGTGCTGGCTGCGGCCGCCGCCGGCGCTCCACCGCGCCCGCTCCTCTGGCCTCTGGCCCAGCGCAGCCTGTTGCTCTACACCATCGCGGGCCTCTTGCTCGCGGCCGCGGCCTGGGCATCGGGATTGCGCAAACGTTCCGACCAGCCTTGAGGCAGGCCCTCATTTAGCTATTTGAATGTTTCGAGCGGAGTTATACTCCGCCCTGCATCGGGCGTCCCGCAGCAGGGTCGCCATGCATTCCGTCGGGGCACCCCGGCTCCAGAAGCAACTCGCACCAACCACGGGACTTCGATCCCTGATCGGGCAACCGAGAACTGACCCGCCATCGACCGCTGCCGTGATCGACCCTCCCGCCACCGACGAAGAGCTCTTCGAGGTCTACGCCCCGCTGCTTTTGCGGTACTTCCGGCGCAATCTCGGCAAACGCGGAACCTTTGAAGATACTGAAGACCTCACCCAACTCACGCTAAACAGCATCATAAGAAGTAGGGACACATTCGAGGGTCGATCCAGCTTCACGACCTGGGTCTACTCGATCGCGGCCAACAAGCTCAAAGAGTTTCTGCGATCCGGGAACACCCTCAAACGTAGGCACGACGAGGTCTCCTTGGATCTCGTCTTCGACGAAGCGGAAGGGGTCGAAGATCCCCACGAAGACCCCGAAAGGGCGCTGCAAAGTCGCGAGAAGATCGAACAGGTAGAGCGCTGTCTCGATCAGCTCTCCAGAAGGCAGCGGGAAGTGGTGCTGCTCCGTAGCTGGGGGCAGAGCTACAGCGAGATCGCCAAGGCCCTCGGCATCTCCCGCGACGCGGTCAAGAGCCATCTCTCGACCGGCCGACAGCGACTGCGCCGTTGTCTCGATGCCGCGGAATCGGAGCCAACGGACCAGGACACGGACTGAAGCCCAGGACTTGTGACAGGTGCCGCCATGGAAGAGAAAGACCAAGAGCTCGACCAGATTCTCGAAGAGCTGAGAGAGCATCAAATTCGCCGGCACGTGAGCGAAGCGGATCTCCATTGCTTCTCCGAGGGCGACCTGTCGCGCCTCGATGAGCTTCGGATCGCCGCCCACCTCGAAAGGTGCGAGAGCTGTCGCGAGCTGCTCGCAGAGATCACCGCACCGCCTTCGCCGGAAGAAGCCGCGGCACTGGCGAGAATCCGTTCTCGCGTCCTCGGTCCTCCCCAAAGGGCGTCCGCCAACAGAGGCGAAGCTGCCGCCGACTCCGTCCAACCAGCACCCGCGGCCGCCGCCGCGGCGGCCCACGGATCCACCAAGTGGCTCTACGCCGGCCTCGCCGCCTGCATCGCTCTGGTCACCCTGGTGACTTTGCTCTCCCGACCGCAGCCGGCGGAGGTCGCTCAAGTGAGAGTGTCTGCTGATAGACCTTCGGTCGGAGCAGTCTCCGAGCCAACCGACCGGCTTCGTGGCCCTGAGAACGAGATCACCTGCTTACAGCACAGTTCTGCTGCCGTCGGAGCTGTGGGGGTCCAGCCGAACCGAATCGCGGGCAGCGGCGCCCAGACCCTCGAGATTCAAGTGCTCGATGCTCGGGACCAGATTCTTGCGCAAGGTTCGATCGCATGGGATGGTCATAGCGAGTTCTTCGTCACGCTGCCACCAACGGACTTAGCGCCCGCCAGCTACGCTGTCCAAGTGACCGCCCAAGACGGTTCGAACCGCGACTTCCAGGACTTCGAGATCTGCCCCGAACCATAGATTCGAACCATTCTGCTCCTCGTCTCTTCCGACAAGGGAGAGAAATCCGGCAAACCGTAGAGCTGAGTTGCGTTCTCTACCTCTTGCTACTGGTGCCGGTGCTTTTCGCCGTCGCCTGCGGTCCAGGCCTGCCCTTTCTCGCCGGCGACGAGACCTTTGAGACGTCGATCTATCTAGCGGCCGGCGAAACAGCTCGCCTCGAGGTAGAGCAGCATGGAGTTGATGTCGAGTTGATCCCTGTCACTCCGAAGTCAGGGGAGCTACCAGCGGTCGATTCCTTTCTTCCGCAGCACGACCGCGGGCTTGAAATGGTTCACTTCGTAGCCATGGAATCGGGCGAGTACAGAGTCCGCCTCCACGCCTTCGCCAGCGAACCAGGAGGCCACTATCGACACCGGTGGTCGACTCCGAGAACGGCAACGTTCGCAGACCAGACCCTTGAGCGAGCCGAACGCCACCTTACAGCAGCGGAGAAACTCCGGCAGGCGAATAACCTGCGAGAAGCTTGCGGCGACTTCGGTTCGACCGTCGAGGAGCTCGAGAAGATCGGCGCTCGCCGCAACGACGGAACCTTGTCGCCTGATCTGCTGTCGCAGCTTACTGGCACTGCCGACGACCGACTCTTGGCTTCTGCGCCAGCTGTGAGTCAAGTCTTCGGATCGGCTTTCAATCCCGGCACACCTCTTTCCGTAGTCCGAGCGACGCTCCAACGCGAAGCCTACTCCCGCCGCTACCTCGGTGAGTGCGCCTGGTACCAAGGGGCAAGCTCACAGGCAGTTTCATACTTTTCCCAGGCCGCCGAGCTCTTTGGCACCATCGGGTCTCTCTGGGCACAAGCGACGGCTGAGAACCAGCGCGGTGAAGTTCTACGCATGATCGGCCGCTTCCGTGAGGCCGAGGAGATACACCGCGCGAATCTTCCTCGCCGTCGCCTCGCCGAAGACGAGTTGGGAGAGGCCATCACCAACAACAACCTCGGCATCGTTCTCAATGCGATCGGCGCCCTGCGCGAAGCCGGAGATCAGTTCCTCGCTGCCCTCACTGCCTTCGAAGGGCTCCAAGACCGTCGATCGGAAGACATCGCCAAAGTCCTCAACAATCTGGGCGACAACCTCGCGCTTCGAGGCGACACTCGGGGTGGGATCCAGCGCTTCGAGCAGGCGCTCGCTGAAGAACCCTCGGCGGCCCTCCAGGGAACACTCCTCAATCGCCTAGCGCAATTCGAAGCAGCCCGTGGGGAGCTACAGAAAGCCGCAGCCCTCTTTGGCCGAGCCCTCGAGAAGCGGCAACAATCCAAAGATCGTCGAGGTGAAGCAACGACTCTCCAAGATCTCGGCCAACTCGCCATCGCTGCTGGACGGATCGAGGAAGGGAGATCAAGACTCGAAGAGGCAAGAAGCTTGTCCGATCAGCTCGGAGACAAAGGCAATCTCGCCCTCGTCCTTAACAAGCTCGGCCATCTGGAGTTGCGCGATCAAGATTCGACCTCCGCAGAAGAGCTGTTCAGCCAAGCGATCGAAGTTCTCGAATCGTCCGCCTTGCAGCGGGGGCTCGCCGAGGCCTATGAGGGCCTTGCGCGCTCGGTCCGCTATCGAGATCCCGAGAAGGCCGCAGAGATTGCCGATAAGGCCGTCGATGAATATGGCGAGCTTCGCCTCCTCGGCCTGGATCTCGAAGCACGCCAGCAGCTCCATCGCCGAAGCCTGTCAGCCTTCGAGCTCGCGATCGATACCCGAATGGAGCTCGAACGCCTGAGCCCCGAGGAAGGGCATCAAGAGCAGGCATTCGCTCTTCACGGTCGAGCTCGCGGTCTGACCATGCTGGAAAGCCTGCTGATGGGCTCGGACGATGGCCGTAAATTTCTGACGGTCAATCAGCGGAGAGAGCTCGAGGAGCTGGAAAGCAAGCGCTCGGACATTGATCGAAGAATCACCGAGGGTTTGTGGAGCCGGTCTCCTGGTTCCGAAGCCGGCGAATCCACTCTCGAAGAACTCCAGGCACGTCTTGAGCTCGTCGAGTCGGAGCTACGGAGGGCTCAGCAGAGGCTCTTGACTCCTAGCGACGAGGCGCTGATCGAGAAGCTGCGTGATCAGCGAGTCAGTCTGGCGCAGGTTCGAGACGCGTTACCGAGCGAAAAGACACTTGTCGTCACCCTCGCCCTTGGAACAGAACGTAGCTTTCTCTGGGCTCTCACCCGCGACCGCTTCGAGAGCTTCGAGCTACCGCCCAGGCAGCAGCTCAGTACCGTCATCAAGAAGGCCTATGAAGAGATTCAGGAGAAGCAGTACCGCAAACCTGGCACCGCCTCGACACCGGCTCTCGACGAGCTCTCGAAGACTCTCCTGGCCGACCTCGTTGAACGGGAAGGAGACTGGCTCGCCAATGTCGAGCGATGGCTGATCATTCCCGACGGGGTCTCCCACTACGTTCCCTGGGCTGCACTCCCGTGGACAACAGAGAACTCGCCAGGCTCGTTGATTCACAACTTCCAACTGACGACTTTCCCATCAGCGCCGTCCTGGTACCAGTTGCAAAGCCAATCGAAACGCCGTTCCAAGACCCCATCCCTAGCGGTTGTCGGCGACCCTGTTTTGGACAGTCGACTCTTCGAGAGCAACGAAGGCGCGCACGATCCCATTGCGAGCAAATTCCCGCGCCTCCGCTACGCTCGGCTCGAGGGCGAGAACATCGCCGAACTCGTCGAGGAATCCAAAACCTTCTTCCGCTTCGAGGCAAACCGCCAGAGAATTCTCGAAGGTCTGCTCGCCAACTTCGGAGTCATCCAGTTCTCGACCCATGCCGTGCTTCATCGCGATCCGCAGCGCCACGGACTGTGGCTCTCGCGCTTTGACGAAGGTGGACGAGAGGTCAATGGATTCTTGACCGACCGCGACATTCGCCAGCTCGACCTCCGAGCCGACCTAGTGGTTCTCAGTGGCTGTGAGACCGCACTCGGCGAGGAGACAGCAGTCGAAGGATTCCTCGGGATGACCCAGGCCTTCTTCCAGGCCGGTACTGCCCGTTTGGTCGTGAGCCTCTGGGCCGTCGATGACGCCGCTACCAGTGTCCTCATGGAGGACCTCCACAAAGCCTACTGGGATCATGACCTCTCCGCCAGCGCAGCGCTTCGCGACGCCCAGCTCGGCCTTCTCGAGAGTGACAGATTCAACGCGCCCTTCTACTGGGCCGGGTTCGTTCAGCAGGGCCGGCTCGACTGAATCTCGGCAGGCGTTTCTAGAACCGCTACCCAGAAGAAGGGCGCGGCTCGCTGTCTGATCCAATTTTTAAGATTATTAGATTTTAATTTATTACAAATTGAAACTTTTTTGCCGCTTGGGCTAACGAGATTTCCCTCTTCCCTGGTCTATATGGGTGAGGCCCAACGAGTAGGAAACAAAAACCCAAGAGGTAGAGACCATGACCTTTAGCCAGACCAGTGACAGCGGAATGCCCGACATTGGTTTCGACGACCGCGAGGCGAGCTGGAAGGGACCCCATTTCCCGATCGGCCAGGCCGACAGCGGCTCGTCCGGGTCGACCGACCCGTCCGGTAACAACGGCAGCGGCGGCGGCGGCAACCCGTAAAGCCGACCCGAGCTCCGGTCCTCGAGCTCGCTCCTCGAGGATCGGAGTCCCGCTTCGCCCCCTTTCATCAGGGGGCGAAGCCCTTTCCCCCTCCCGACTTCTTCTCCTCCCGAGCTCTGCCGATGCTCGCGCCCTCGATGCCCCGGACAACGCTTCCCTCACCGCCGAACCTGGCTCGAGACGGCTGGGGCGTCATCTTCGCCCAGGGCGGCGATCCCGCAGTGGCCGAAGCCCTCCGTCCGCTGCTCGAGCATCGTCGCCAGCAAGCCGGCGCCGACCGCTACCGCGAGCTGCGCGGCGGCGACGGCTATCGAGCGGGTGAAACCAAGCTCGACTTCCTCGCCCGCCACGGCGTCGCGCCGGGCCCGCCGCAACCGGATCGCATGCCGGCGAACCTCCTGCTGGTGGGAAACGCCGAGGCCATCGCCTTCGACTTCCAGTTCCAGCTCGCCTTGCAGCACCGCGTGGGACGACTCGATTTCGACGATCCCGAGAGCTATCACCGCTACGGCCAGAGGGTGATCGCAGCGGAGACCGAAGGTTCGACGAGCTGCCCCCATGGCCTGCTGGTGGCGCCGCGCAACCCGGAAGACGGTGTCACCGAACGGATTGTCGATCTATTGGTGAACCCGCTGGCGCAATCGCTCCTCGACGACACCTTCGAGCTCCTGATCGCCGAAACGGCGACCAAGGAGCGCCTCCTCCGCGCCCTCGAGAACCGGCCGGAGCTGCTCTTTCTGGCAGGTCACGGCCTGCGGTTGAGTGCCGACGATCCGCGCCAACGGCAACGCCAGGGGGCCCTTCTGTGCCAGGACTGGCCCGGACCGCGACGGGCTCGAGGTGAGGTGCCGGACGAGCAGATCTTCGCCGCCGAGGACGTCCCCGAGGACGCTCCTCGGATGGTCTTCCACTTCGGCTGCTACAGCGCCGGCACCCCTTGCCGCGACGGCTTCGACCATCTCGCCGGCGGCGACTCTCCGCCGCTGGCGTCGCGCCCCTTCGTGGCGGCTCTGCCGCGGCGCTTTCTGGAGCTCGGCTCCCTCGCCGTCGTCGGGCACGTCGAGCGAACCTGGGGCTGGTCGTTCCTTTGGCCCGGCGCCGGCAGCCAGCGGGGCGTCTTCGAGCTCCTCCTCGACGAGCTCTTGGCCGGCGCCACCATCGGCCAGGCGATGGCCGCCTTCGCGCGTCGCCACGGCGAGCTCGCCAGCGAGCTCCTTTTGCTGCTCGAAGAACGCGAGCGCGGCCTGCCGGTCGACCAGGATCGCCTGGTCGGATTGTGGACCGCCACCGCCGATGCTCGCCGCTTCATCATCCTCGGAGATCCGGCGGCCAGACTATTTTCGCCAAGGGTCTGAACATTTCGCGGGAGATGGCATCAACACTCAGTAGGAACTTCTGACGTCACCGTCCAGGTTAGATCAGGACGCGGCGTCGGGAGCACCACTACGGTGCCAGCGATGACGTCGCGTTCGGATGAGCGCTCCGCGCCGGCGTTGTCGCCACCGGGGTTACGCAAGTTCCTCCGTGGCCGGCCTACACTCGGGGCCGGCCCGCTTTTTTATTGGGGGGAGCTTGCCGCGGCGAAAGATCCCGACACCGTGAAGCGGCGGCAAGAAGGTCGGGCTAAGATCGGCCCGTGCCCTACTCCGAGGATCCGCAATGAGGATCGCCGCCGTCGGCAAGGCCCTGCCGCCCCACTACTACGATCAAGAGACCCTGATCGCGGCGCTGCGCGAGCATTGGGCCCAGCGCCACTTCAATCTCGGCCGACTCGAGCAGCTCCACCGCAATGTCCTGGTCGGAGGCAGGCACCTCGCCCTGCCGATTGACGAGTACTCCAAGCTTGAGCGCTGGGGGCAGGCCAACGATGCCTGGATTCGAGTCGCCCAGGAGGTCGGCGAAGGCGCCATTCGTCAAGCCCTGGAGCGGGCCGGACTGACGGTGTCGGATGTCGGAGCCTTGATCACCGTGTCCGTCACCGGTATCGCCACGCCTTCCCTCGACGCCCGGCTGGTCAATCGTCTCGGTCTACCGACGAACCTCCGGAGGATCCCCATCTTCGGCCTCGGCTGCGTCGCCGGCGCCGCCGGCATCGCCCGCGCCGCCGATTACGTGAAGGCCTATCCCGAGCAGGTGGCGGTGCTGCTCTCGGTCGAGCTCTGCTCGCTCACCCTGCAACGGGAAGATCTGTCGATTCCCAACCTCATCGCCTCGGGGTTGTTCGGAGACGGCGCCGCCGCCGTGGTCGTGCGAGGCGCCGACCGTGGACCGACCTCGAACGGTAGCGAGGGCCCGGAGATCGTCGCCACCCGCTCGGTGTTCTACCGCGACACGGAACGGGCGATGGGCTGGGACATCTCGGAGCGCGGCTTCGCCATCGTTCTGTCGCCACAGGTGCCGCAACTCGCCCGCGAGCACCTCGCCGACGACGTCGATCGCTTTCTCGCCGATCACGGCTTGCGCCGAAGCGACATCCAGTCCTGGGTTTGTCATCCCGGCGGACCGAAGGTTCTGGCCGCCATTCAGGCCGGCCTCGATCTCGATGAAGAGGATCTCGCCGTCACCTGGCGCAGCCTGCGGGAAGTCGGCAATCTGTCCTCCACCTCGGTGCTCTTGGTGCTCGAGGAGACTCTCGCCAACCACCGGCCAGCGGCCGGCAGTTATGGCGTGCTGTTGGCCATGGGACCGGGGTTCTGCTCCGAGCTGGTGTTGCTGCGGTGGTGATCGACAGCCGAGGCTGGTTCACCTTGGTGGTCCTCGCGGTCGCTCTCGAGAGGCTTTTCGAGCTGCGCCTGTCGCGTCGCCACGAAAGCGCCCTGCGGGCTCGCGGCGGCTTCGAGGTCGGACAGTCCCACTACCCCTGGATGGTGGCCCTCCACAGCTCCTTCCTGGCCGCCGGCCCCCTCGAGGTCTGGCTCCTCGATCGGCCTTTTCGGCCGACTCTCGCCCTCGTCGCGGGTCTGGCCGTCGCCGCCGCCATGGGCCTGCGCTACTGGACCGTGCGCACCCTCGGCGAACGCTGGACGACCCGCGTCCTGGTGGTGCCCGGCGAACCGCTGGTCGCGGGCGGCCCGTTCCGCTACCTGCGCCATCCCAACTACCTGGCGGTGGTGATCGAGATCGCCGCCCTGCCGCTGATCCACGGCGCCTGGCTGACGGCCCTCGGCTGGAGCCTCGCCAACCTGTTCCTCCTGCGAACCCGTATCCGAGTCGAGGAGCAAGCCCTGGCGGAGACTCGCCTGCCCGAGGGAGCTGCCCGATGACCACCCCCAACGCCGAGGCCATCCTCGCCGACATCACCAAAGTCGCCCAGGAACACCTGCAGTGGAAGGGCGCCCTCCAACCGGAAATGCGGCTGGTAGAAGACCTCGGCCTCGACTCGCTGCGCCTTCTCACCCTGGCGGTGGAGATCGAGAACCGCTTCCGCATCCTCCTCGACGACGGCGACGAGGCGGGCATCGAGACGGTGTCCGACCTGATCGCCATCGTGCAGCGTAAGCTGGCTTCGCCATGAGCACCCTCGGCCAGCTTCTGCGCCGCGCCGCCGACCACCCGGATTCCGGCCTGCGTTTCCTCGACCGCCGCGAGCGCGCCAACTTCGTCTCCTGGCAGGAGATTCACTACCGTGCCCTCGGCGTCGCCGGCCGGCTGGAGAGCGCCGGCATCGCCGCCGGCGACCGGGTAGCGATGATCTTCCCGACCGGCGAAGCCTTTTTCTACGGCTTCTTCGGCATCCTCGCCTGTGGCGCCGTGCCGGTACCGCTCTATCCGCCGGTGCGGCTCGGCCGCCTGCAGGAGTACCACCTGCGCACCGCCGGGCTGATCTCCGCCAGCGGGGCGCGCCTGGTGCTCGCCGATCCCCGGGTGCGGCGCATACTCGGCGAGACCATCGAGCGGGCTCGGCCTGCCCTCGGCTGCCGCACTCTCGACGACCTGCCGACGGCGCCGCCGCGGGATGAGATCGCCACCGATCGCGCCGAGGATCTCGCCCTGGTGCAGTTTTCCTCCGGCACCACCGTCGACCCCAAACCGGTCGCCCTCAGCCACCGCGCCATCCGAGCCCAAACCGAGGCCCTCAACTCCTTCTGGCCGGAGGGCCACCACACCGGCGTCAGCTGGCTGCCGCTCTACCACGACATGGGTTTGATCGGCTGTGTCTTCCCGGCCCTCGAGCGACCGGCCACCCTCACCCTGCTACCGCCGGAGGCCTTCGTGGTGCGACCGGTCCTGTGGCTGCGCGCCATTTCCCGCTATCGCGCCACCATCTCCCCGGCGCCCAACTTCGCCTACGGCCTGTGCCTGGAGAAGATCACCGACGAGGAGATGGACGGGGTCGATCTGTCGTGCTGGCAGGTGGCCCTCAACGGCGCCGAGGCGGTCGCCCCCAGCGTCCTGCGCGCCTTCCGCGAGCGCTTCGCCCGCTGGGGCTTCCAGGGCACCGCCTTGACCCCCGTCTACGGACTCTCGGAAGCCGCCCTGGCGGTGACCTTTTCGCCCCTCGATCAGCCCTTCTCGAGCACCACCTTCGATCGCGATCACCTCGCCCAGGAGGGCCGTGCCGAGGCCGCCGACGCCGGCCTCGAGCTGCCCTCCCTGGGTCGCCCCCTGCCGGGATTCGAGCTTCGCATCCTGCCGGTGACGGCCCAAGACCCCGCCACCCGCGCCGTCCCGGACGGTGAGATCGGCAAGCTGTGGGTGCGCGGTCCCTCCCTGATGAGCGGCTACCTCGGCCGCCCCGAGGCCACAGCCCGGGCCCTGGTCGACGGCTGGCTCGACACCGGCGATCTCGGCTTCGTCCGCGACGGCGAGCTCTACCTGACGGGCCGCGCCAAGGACCTCATCGTGCTGCGCGGTCGCAACTATGCGCCGGAGGAGATCGAGCAATCCCTGCAGGACCTGCCAGGCCTGCGCACCGGCTGCGCCATCGCCGTCGGTTGGCTGCCCGAAGGGCAAGAGCGCGAGATCCTCGCGCTGCTGGTGGAGACGGCCCGCGAAGCAACGAAGGAAGAGATCGAGGGTCTGCCGCAGCGCTGCTCCGAGCGGGTGCTCGGAGCCACCGGCCTCAAGGCCGATCGGGTGGTGATTCTCGAACCCGGCACTCTTCCCCGCACCACCTCTGGAAAGCTGCGCCGCCAGGAGGCCCTGCAGCGCTATCTCGCCGACGAGCTCACCGCCCCGAACCCGGTCACCGGCCTGAGCATGATCGGGGCCCTGGCCCGCTCCAGCGTCGCCTACGCGCGCTCCCGGGTGAGCCGACCCCGCGCCGCGGAAGGTGGCAAAGGATGACCGACCTGGTGATCGTCGGCGGCGGACCGGCCGGCCTGGGGGCTGCCATCGCGTGTCGCCTGCAGGGCCTCTCGGTCAGCCTCCTGGAGCAGCGTCGGCCACCCCTCGACAAGCCCTGCGGCGAAGGCTTGATGCCGGACGGCGTCGCTTGCCTCGAGCGCTTCGGTGTCCGCGTCACCGGCCGGCCCTTCCGCGGCATCCGCTACTGCCAATCGGACGGCACCATCGCCGAGGGTGACTTCCCGGCCGGCCACGGGCTCGGGGTGCGGCGACCGGCGCTCCACCAGGCGATGGTGCAGCGGGCCGAAGCCCTCGGCGTCGAGCTGCTGTGGGGTTCCAAGGTCGAAACGATCGAAGCCCGCGGCGAGCAAGGGGTGGAGGTGGTGAGCGGCGATCGCAGGCGGCTTGGTCGCTACCTGGTGGCGGCGGACGGACTGCGCTCCCCCCTGCGCCGCTGGGCCGGCCTCGCCGGCAAGGCGGCGCAGGACCGCCGCTTCGGCGTTCGGCAGCACTTCCGCTGCGCCCCCTGGAGTGAACGGGTCGAGGTCCACTGGGCCGAAAACGCCGAGGCCTATATCACCCCGGTTGCCGCCGACGAGGTCGGAGTGGCGATTCTCTGGCGCCGTGGCAAGGCCACCTGGGAGCAGCTCTTGGCGCGCTTCCCGACCCTCGCGGAACGGCTCGCCGGCTGCGCCACCACCTCCCGGGCGCGGGGCTGCGGGCCGCTACGCCAGCGGGTGCGAGGCGTCCGCCGGGACCGCACCTTGTTGCTCGGCGACGCCGCCGGCTATGTCGACGCCATCACCGGCGAAGGCATGTCCCTGGCCCTGCACCAGGCCGAGGCCCTGGCCGACGCCGTCGCCAGCGGCCGGCCGCAGCGCTACGAGCGCGCTTGCCGGCGCCTGCGGCGTTTGCCGGACGCCATGACGGAGCTGTTGCTCGCTCTCGAGAAGCGGCCCGCTTTGCGGCGCCGGGCGCTCCGCGCCCTGGCCCGCGAGCGGAGCGTCTTCGACCGCCTGCTGGCGATTCATTGCCGGGCTTTGCCGCCGAGCCAACTCGGGCTGGTGCCGGCGACGCGGCTGGTCTGGCGGTTCGCCACGGGTCGCTGAGCTCTACTCGGAACCCGGCTCCGGCTCGGGATCAGGGTCCGGGGGCACCTGGGCGGCGAGGACCTCGCGCGCGCGATCGAGCTGATCTTCCGGCACCAGCACCGCCGCCGACAATCCGTGCTTCGAAAAAAAGCCACCATGGCCGGCGATCGGGAGCATGTGGAGCGACTCTTCGCCCTGCACGAAGTGGGCGATCCCTTCGGCCTGGAGCAACGATTTGACGACGCTCAGCTCAACCGTGTCGGGGGTCCGCAGGAGAACCACCGGATCGCTACCGCCACCCTGCGGCGATTCGGCGACCAAGGGCACCCCGCAGTCGGCGCATTGGTCGATCTCGTCACGAAACTCGGCACCGCAATTTGGGCAGAACATGACCAGATGTTGTCACGAGGTCGAGTTTCGGGCCGCCCTTCAAGCCTCACCCTGGCGCGGACCCGAGTAGCGGGCACGCGGCCGAATCAAGCGACCGGTACCGTACTGCTCGATCGCCTGACCGATCCAGCCCAGGCTGCGGCCGAGGGCGAAGAGGGCCACCGGTCCTCCCGGCGGCAACTCGAGCACCCGGGCCAGGGCGACCAGGGCGACATCGACGGTGGGCTCTTCGCCGATCAGGGCGCGGGCCGCGGTGATCAGTCGGTCGATCGGCTCGAGGGTCGCTGCGCCACCGCGCACGGCGCCGGCGAGCTCGAGCAGTAGCTTCGCCCGCGGATCGCCGGCCGGATACAGCGGGTGCCCGAAGCCGGGGATCTCTTCGCCCCGGCGCAGGCGATCAGCGAGCACTCGCCGGACTTCGCCGGCGCCCTCGATCTCGCGCATCAAGGCCTCGACCTGCGACGAGCAGCCGCCGTGGCGGCGCCCGCGCAGCGCCCCGAGGCCGGCGCCGACCACGTCGTAGAGGGTGGACTCGGCGGAGGCGACGCAGCGAGCCGTGAAGGACGAAACGTTGAGTTCGTGGTCGGCGCACAGGATGAGGGCGCCGCGCAACGCCGCCGCGGCGCCGGGCCGAGCGTCCTGATCGAGGCTCGCCACCAGACCGGCCGGTGAGGTGGCGCGCCCGCTCACCACCGAAATCAACAGCCGCACGATGCGCGCCCCGGTCAGGGCGAGGGCGCTCGGTCGCAGGTCCCAGGCGGCGAAGTCGTCCACCGCGGCCAGCGGCAGGGCCACCTGGCAGCGCTCGACCGGCTCGAGCCGGTCGGCCGCCGCCGGCAGCTCGACCTGCGGTGCCCGATCGGCGGCGAAGAGGTGGGTCGAGTCCTCGGAATCTCCGGTCCACAGCAGCGCCGCAACCTCCTCCACGCTCCATCGGCGAGCCAGCAGCAGCGCATCGTGCCCGCGGTAGAACAGGCGGCCCCCCTCGATCAGGGTGATCGCCGATTCGAGCACTGGCGTGCCCCAATCGAGAGCCGTCGGAACACTGCCCTCGGGATCCCGCCGCAGGGCCTTGCGGGACAACAGTCGCTCGACCTCGGCGCGGCCGTAGCGGCGCGCTCGCGGATCGCCGGGCACCGCCTCGGAGCGCAGCATGCCTCGACTGACGTAGGCATAGAGAGTCGAACGGCTGACTCCCAAAGCCGTCGCCGCCTGACGCGCCGTCAAGAACTCCTGATCCATCGATTTCTCCTCCCGATACCGAGTTTCGCCCATATTGATTCATAAATCAAGATTGACAATATTGCCGATCTCAAGGAAATTGAACCGGCTCGGCCCGGTCATTCCCGGCCCGAGCGCTCCCCGAAAGGAGTTGTGACATGAGCTCTTACAGTCCCGGCCTCGAAGGCATCGTCGCCGCCGAAACCACCCTCAGCCGCGTCGACGGCGAAGCCGGCCAGCTCACCCTGAGCGGCTACCCGGTCGAAGAGCTGGCTCCGCGGGCCCGCTTCGAAGAAACGATCTTCCTGCTCTGGAACGACCGCTTACCAACCCCGGACGAGCTCGAAGCCTTCTGCGCCGACCTCGCCTCCCGGCGCCACCTCGAGCCGGCGACCCTCGAGCTGCTGAGCGCCGCCGCCGAGCGCCGGCTCGCGCCGATGGATGCCCTCACCGTCGGCACCGCCAGCCTCGCCCTCACCGCAGCCGCCGACGCTCGCACGCTGATCGCCACCCTGCCGCTGCTGGTCGGCGCCTATCACCGGTTGTTGCACGATCGGCCTCCGGTCGAGCCGCGCCAAGACCTGGGGCACGCCGCCAGCTACCTGCACCAGCTCACCGGCGAGGTGCCCTCGGCCGCCCGGGTGCGCGGCCTCGAGACCTACCTCAACACGGTTTGCGACCACGGCTTCAACGCCTCCACCTTCACCGCCCGGGTGATCGTCTCCACCGGTTCCGACCCCGTCGATGCCGCCGTCGGAGCCCTCGGCGCCCTCAAGGGTCCGCTCCACGGCGGTGCCCCTGGACCGGCCCTCGACATGGTCAAGGCGATCGGCCGAGTGGACCGTGCCGAAGCCTGGATCCAAGACGCTCTGGACCGCGGCGAACGACTGATGGGATTCGGCCACCGGGTCTACCGGGTCCGCGACCCACGGGCCGAGGTGCTGGCTCAGGCCGCCGAGGAGTTCTTCGCCGACGACGGAGATCGCGCGCTCTATGAGCTCGCCCGGGGCGTCGAAGCGATCGCCCTCGAACAGCTCCGGCAACGCAAGCCGCACCGCCGCATCGCCACCAACGTCGAGTTCTACACCGCCCTCTTGCTCGATGGCCTCGGGCTGACGACGGACCTCTTCACCCCCACCTTCGCCATCGGTCGCATCGCCGGCTGGATGGCCCATGTGCGCGAGCAGCAGGAGAGCGGCCGGCTGATCCGGCCGCGATCGGAGTACGTCGGCGAGCAAGGCAGGCGATGGGTGCCGCTCGCCGCTCGGGCGAAGCCCGACCTTCTCGCCGAATCGGTTGGCGCAGGGTCGTAGGCGGGCTAGCGTTTCTCGCGCTCGAGGAAGGTGAGCTGCACGAAGGCTCCGAAGAGCGCCAGCAGAACGATGATCAGCAGCGACCAGGGGGGCTGCCCTCCCCAGGCGTCGACCACCAGATTGGCACCGACCACCGCCGAGAGCAGGACGAGGGCCATCTCGAACAGGCTTCCGGCGAGGATCGACACCACCAATCCGGCGGCCACGAAGACCATCCAGGGGGCCAGATCGGGCGCCACCTCGAGGGCCTGCCAGAGCAACAGCCCGCCTTGACCGCCAAGCAGAAAACCGGCCACGGCCACCGCCAGCCGCTGCACGAAGAAGGCCAGCAGGACGCCCAAGACACCGGCGAGAACGGCCAGGGTGACGTGCAGCCAGAACGACTCGAGGCGAAGGTATTGGATGGCGAGGGCGAGGCCGAAGGCGAAGCCGGTCACGCCGACGGCGAGCCAGAAAACCTTGCGACCGGCGAGCAGCAGGAGACCACCCAAGAGGGTCGCCGCCACGGGGCTCGCCGGCTCGCCGAGAAAAGGCAGCGGAGCCATGGCTCATTATGTGCCCGGAAGGGTGATCGAGCCAACGTCTCGATCACCACCATCGTGGCGCTCGCCAAGGTCGAAAACGCCCGCCTGTAGTAGGATCCCGCCTTCCCAACGGCGCCGAGGAAGGGTCCCGGCGCGACTCCTTCCCGCCGATGCGGGTGGACCGGAGGTCGAGGTGAAAGTCCTGAAGTTCGGTGGCTCGTCGCTGGCCACCCCGGAACGTATCGTCACCGTCGCGGGCATTCTCGCCACTGCCCTCGAGTCCGGCCCCGTGGCCTGCGTGCTCTCCGCCTTCGGCGGCGTCACCGACGACTTGGCGGCGGCGGCTCGCGCCGCCGAACAACGCGACGAGTCCTACCGCGAGATCGTCGAGCGCCTCGCCGAGCGTCATCGGGCGGCGGCGGAAAGCCTCGCCGGAGAGGACGAGCGCAGCGCCCTCGGCGACGCCATCGGCCGCGCCTTCGAGGATCTCGACGACCTGCTGCGCGGCGTCTGGCTGGTGCGAGAAGCGAGCCCGCGCACCTGCGACAGCATCTTGAGCTACGGCGAACGCTTGTCGACGGGGATCGTCGCGGCGGCGCTGCGCCGGGTTGGCATCGAGGCGGAGCGCTGCGACGCACGGCGCCTGGTGGTGACCGACGACCGCTTCGGCAATGCCCGGGTCGATCTCGACGCCACCTACGACCGACTGCGCGAGTTCTTCTCCGGAGCGACCTCCCTGCAGGTCGTCACCGGCTTTCTCGGCGCCACGCCGGCGGGCGAAACCACCACCCTCGGGCGCGGTGGCTCCGACTACACGGCGGCCCTCATCGGCGCCGCCCTGAAGGCCAAGGCCGTGGAGCTGTGGACCGACGTCGACGGCGTCCTGAGCGCCGATCCACGCTGGGTCGAGGCCGCCTCGCCGATCTCTCAGATGGGCTACGAAGAGCTCATGGAGCTGTCTCACTTCGGCGCCAAAGTGGTCTACCCACCGACGGTCCACCCGGCGCGCAGTGCCGGCGTCCCGCTGTGGATCAAGAACACTCTCAATCCCGCCTTCCCGGGCACCCGGGTCGAGGCCGGTGCCGGCACCGAGGGCGGGCCCGTGCGCGGCGTCTCATCGGTCCACCGAGTGGCCTTGATGCGGCTCGAGGGCGACGGCATGGTCGGCGTCCCGGGGATCGCCATGCGGCTCTTCGGAGCCCTCGCCCGGGAAGGTATCAGCGTCATCCTGATCAGCCAGGCCTCGAGTGAGCACTCGATCTGCTTCGCCGTCGAGCCCGCCGCCGTCGCCTCGGCCCGCCGCGCCATCGACGACGAGTTCAGTCTCGAGCGCGAGGCCGGCCTGATCGAGGAGCTGGTGGTCGAAGAAGACCTCTCGATCGTCGCCGTCGTCGGTTCCGGCATGAGCGAGCAGACCGGCATCGCCGGACGGCTCTTCGCCAGCCTCGGCGCTCACCGCATCAACGTACGAGCCATCGCCCAGGGCTCGTCGGAGCGCAACATCTCGCTGGTGGTCGACGGCGAGGACGAAGAGCGCGCCGTCCAGACTGTTCACGAAGCTTTCTTCGCCGGACCCCGGCAGGCGGTCGAGATCTTCCTCGCCGGCACCGGAAGGGTCGGCGCCGCCTTTCTCCAGCAGCTCGCCAGCGAGCGCGAGCGCCTGGCCGCCGCAGGCCTCGATCTGCGCCTCGCCGCCGTCGCCAACAGCCAGACGATGGTCGCCAGCCCGCAGGGACTCGATCCGGCGGATGCCGCCGAGCGACTCGCCACCGGCGGAGAGCCTTGCGGCGTCGCCGGCCTGGTGGACTTCGCCCTCGGAGACGCCCGCTCGCGGCGCATCTTCGTCGACTGCACCGCCAGCGACGACGTCGCCGGCTTCTACGATCGCCTGCTCGAAGAAGATGTCGCCGTGGTGACCGCCAACAAGCGACGCCTGGCGGGACCGCTCGCGACCTTTCGCCCTCTGATTCCGAACCTCGGCGCTGGGCGATCCGGGGGGCGCCTCTACTTCGAGACCACCGTCGGCGCCGGGCTACCGGTGGTGCGCAGCCTCGCCGACCTCGTCGCCACCGGCGATCGTCTGATTTCGGTCGAGGGCCTGTTCTCGGGAACCCTGAGCTTCCTCCTCGATCGTCTCGAGAGCGGCATGGCATTCAGCGAGGCGGTGCGGTCGGCCCACGATCTCGGGCTCACGGAGCCGGACCCTCGGGACGACCTCGGCGGTCAAGACGTCGCCCGCAAGCTGCTGATTCTGGCCCGGGTCGCAGGCCTCGAGCTCGAGCCCGAGGACGTACGGGTCGAGCCTCTGATCACCGCCGAGGATGCTCGACCCGACCTCGATCTCGAGGATTTCTGGCAGCACCTGCCGAGCCTTGATGAAGCCTTCGAAGCGCAACGCCGCGACGCCGACACCGAGGGCTTCCGGCTGCGCTACCGCGCCAGCCTGGTCGAGGGCCGCGCCCGCGTCGCCCTCGACCCGGTGCCCAACGACCATCCGCTGGCCAGCGCTCGCAGCACCGAGAATCTGGTGGTCCTGACCACCGAGCGCTACCAGAGTCCGCCGCTCACCATCCGCGGCCCCGGCGCCGGACCCGAGGTGACCGCCGCCGGCGTCTTCGCCGACGTGCTGCGAGCGGTGGCGGAAAGCCCCCCGGGGACCTCATGAGCGCCAAGATCCCGGTCGCCGTGCTGGGAGCCACCGGCAGCGTCGGCCAACGCTTCCTCGCCCTCCTCGCCGATCATCCTTGGTTCGAGGTCCGAGTCCTCACCGCCTCACAGCGTTCGAGCGGCAAGCCCTATGCAGAAGCGGTGCGCTGGCTGCAGACGACGGCCCTTCCGGAGGCCTATCGCGAGCTCGTGCTGCAACCCACCGAACCCGCCTCCGTGGCCGGCTGTCCGCTGGTCTTCTCGGCCCTCGGCTCGTCGGTGGCCGGCCCCCTCGAACCGGCCCTCGCCGCTGCCGGCCACCTGGTGGTGTCGAACGCCGGCGCCCATCGCATGGACCCTGACGTTCCGCTGGTGGTGCCCGAGGTCAACCCGGACCACATCGATCTCGCCCGTCACCAAGACGCCTTCCGCAACCGCGGCGGCGCCCTGCTGACCAACCCCAACTGCTCCACCATCGGCCTGGTGCTGGCGCTCAAACCGTTGGCCGACGCCTTCGGCATCGACCGGCTGCACGTCACCACCTTGCAGGCGGTCTCCGGCGCCGGCCTACCCGGAGTACCGGGGGTGCAAACGCTCGACAACATCATCCCCTTCATTCCCAACGAAGAGGAAAAGGTCGAGGCCGAGACGCGCAAGATCCTCGGCCGCCTCGACGGCAGCGCCATCATTCCGGCCGAGGTGCGGGTCAGCGCCCACTGCAACCGCGTGCCGGTGATCGATGGACACACCGCCTGCGTCTCGGTGGCTCTCGAGCGGCAGGCCTCGGAGGACGATCTGCGGCGAGCTTGGAGCGATTTCCGGGCGGCACCGCAGGAGCTGAGCTTGCCGACGGCACCGGCGCGACCGGTGCACTGGCTCGATGGCCTGGACGTTCCCCAGCCGCGCCTGCACCGCGATCTCGATGGCGGCATGGCGGCCAGCGTCGGGCGACTGCGCCCCTGCCCACTGCTCGACTACAAGTTCGTCACCCTGTCCCACAACACCCTGCGCGGTGCCGCCGGCGGCGCCCTCCTGCTCGCCGAGCTGGCGGTCGAGCGTGGGCTCCACGCCGAGGCACGACGAGCCTGACCCGCCGAGGACCGACGCCATGAAAACGGTTCGGGCTTTCGCCCCGGCGAGTGTGTCGAACGTCTGCTGCGGCTTCGACCTCTTCGGCTTCGCCGTCCGCGGTCCGGGAGACCTCGTCGAAGCCCGGCGAAGCGACCAGCCCGGGATCGTGATTCGCGAAATCACCGGCGATGATGACCGCCTGCCGCGCCAGGCCGAGAGCAACACCGCCGGCGTCGCCGCGGCTCGACTGCTCGCCCGCCACGGTGCCGAAGCGGTCGGCGTCGAGCTCGCCATCCACAAGCAGATGCCGCTGGCCAGCGGTCTCGGATCGAGCGCCGCCTCGGCGGTGGCGGCGGTGGTCGCCGTCAACGCACTCCTCGACCTCGGCAGTGCGCGGGAGATTCTTCTCGCCTGCGCCGTCGAAGGCGAGCGCATGGCCTGCGGCACCGCCCATGCCGACAATGCCGCCCCCAGCCTCTACGGCGGCTTCGTCATGGTCCGCGGGCTGCGGGTCGATCGCTTGCCGGTACCGCCGGGCCTCGCCTGCGCCTTGGTTCGGCCAGATGTCGAGGTCGAAACCCGCTCCGCTCGCCAGGCTATTGGCGACAGCGTGCCGCTGACCCGGGCGGTGACGCAATGGGGCAACACCGCGGCTCTGGTCGCCGGCCTGTGCCAGAACGATCTTCGACTGCTGGCGAGCGCCCTGGTGGACGTCGTCGCCGAGCCGCTGCGCACCGACGCCGTTCCGGGCTTCGACCAGGCCAAAGACGCAGCCCTCGCCGCCGGCGCCCTCGGCGCCGGCCTCTCCGGCAGTGGACCCTCGATTTTCGCCCTCGTCGAGAGCACAGAGCGCGCCCAGGAGGTAGCGCGGGCGATGAGCCAGGCCCTGCAATCGGCGGCCGGTCTCTCGGCCGATACCTGGGTGACGCTGGTCGAAGCGCCGGGCGCCCGCGTCGTCCGATGAGCCCAGCACGGGTCGAGGAGAGGGGGCGACCGTGAGATTCGTCAGCACCCGTGGAGAGGCACCGCCGGCTGGACTCGCCCAGGTCCTGGTCAAAGGACTGGCGCCGGACGGCGGCCTTTACCTGCCGGAGAGTTGGCCGACCTATGACAACGTCTTTCTCGCTTCTCTGCGCGAGCAGTCTCCCCTCGGCATCGCCGACCGGATCGCCGCGCCCTTTCTGAGCGACCTGCCGGCCGCCGACCGGCGATCGTTGATCGCCGACGCCCTCGACTTCCCCATCCCTTTGCGCCGCCTCGAGACGGTGGGCGATTCGACCCTCTCCGTCCTCGAGCTTTTCCACGGCCCGACCCTCGCCTTCAAGGACGTCGGAGCCCGCTTCCTCGCCCGCCTTCTGGCCTACCTGCTGCGCGACGAAGAGAGACCGCTGACCGTGCTGGTCGCGACCTCCGGCGACACCGGCAGCGCCGTCGCGCAAGCCTTCCTGGGGGTGCCCCGGACGCGCGTCGTCATCCTTTTTCCGGAAGGCAAGGTCAGCCCGCTGCAGGAGCGCCAGTTCACCACCCTGGGCGATAACATCGAGGCGCTCGCCGTCGACGGCACCTTCGACGACTGCCAGCGAATGGTCAAGGAAGTCTTCGCCGATCAGGAGCTTCGTCAGGAGCTCCTCCTGACCTCCGCCAACTCGATCAGCTTTGGGCGTCTGCTGCCCCAAGCCTTCTACTACTTCCTGGCGGCATCCCAGCTGCCGGCAGACGCTCCGCCGCCCCTGTTCTCGGTCCCGAGCGGCAACTTCGGCAACCTCACCGCCGGCCTGGTGGCGCAACGCCTCGGCCTCGAGACCGCCGGCTTCGTCGCCGCCACCAACCGCAACGACGTCGTGCCCGAGTACCTCGAGAATGGCGTCTTCAGCCCGCGACCTTCGGTTCGCACCCTGTCGAACGCCATGGACGTCGGCAACCCGAGCAACTTCGATCGCATCCAGGCGCTCTACGACGGCGACCTCGCCGCCCTAAGGCGCGACCTCCGCGGCGCCCGCTTCGACGACGACCAAACCCGCCGGGCGGTGGCCGACGTCGACCGCCGCACCGGCTACCTCCTCGACCCCCACACCGCCGTCGGCTACCTCGCCCTGCGACAAGAGCTCGAGCGGCGCGCGGAAGCCGACGAAAGCCCGGCCAGCGGCATCGTCCTCGCCACCGCCCACCCAGCCAAATTCCGCGACGGCCTCGAAGCGGTCATCGGAAGAGAAATCGAGCTGCCGGGGCGGCTGGCGGTGTGCTTGGAAAGGGAGCGGAAGGTACGGCCCATCAAAGGCGAAGCAGCACCCTTGATCGAGATCTTGCGGCACTAGTCGCTCATTCTGCTTGCCTGGAACAACTTCTTGGGGCAGATCGGCGGACCGGCTAGGCAGGTCTGAGCTGCCGAGCTCGCCCTGCTGCTCCAGGTCCCCCGAACGTTTTGCGGGCGCAAGAATCTGTTCTGAAGTCTCCTCAGAACAGCGGCAGTCCATCCCTGGTTCAGAAAGCCTCTCCGGACCGAAGCCTCGAAAGACTCGACGATCGCGGTGCAGTCGTAGAAGAACGGTCCAACGCAGGCTTCCAGAGGGCTTTCGTCTCGAGGAATGAATCGCACGTGGTGAGGAATTGGCCAGAATTGCCGGGGGTCCGTGCCCGAACTCTCCCACAGAGCATGAAAGGCGTAGAAATGGGTGTCCAAGAGCTGAGGTCCCTGGTCCTTGTGATCGTCACTCGGCTCCGCCAACAGCATCAGCTCGAGCTCCCCCTTCGGCTCAAAGATCAAGGGATCGCGGGAATCGTCCCCTCTCAGAGCTTTGAAGGTGACCGCAGGATCTCCTGTGGTTTCGGCGGTCACCTCGGCAACACCAGCCAGAACCCCAGGCGTCGTGCCCGTTTGATCGCCAAAGCTCTTCAGATCCCAAACTTGCACCAGGCTGTTGCCGAACCTTTTGCTCTCCCCCAAAGGCCCGCATGCGCTCAGCGAGCTGAACCCGCTCAGAGTCAGCATCGAATCGACGGCCGGTGACAAACCGGCTTGCGCGGCCGCAGAAATCTCATGGCCCCCATCCACAAAGAATGGGATCCCGTTGCGATCTGGGTCCTTGACGGCTGCAGCACTCAAGCGGACTTTCCAGCCCGCGATCGGCATCGAGCAAACGACATTGTCGTCTCGAGAATCACTCGTCGCTGGGCCGTCCGATGTCGCGCCCACCGCTTCGCAGGATCTTGTTCCGTCATCCTGCGGAACGAGGTCTTCCTGCAAGAAAACCAGGCTGGCCTCGTGTTCGGGAACTTTGAACTCGGACACTTGAGAAGTCTCCGGAACCATTGCCACGAGCTCACCGTCTCCCGGCTCGACCAAAGCCGCAAGACCAGCGATCCAAAGCTTGACCGTCACACTCATCTGACCCCTCCCATGAGAACTCGGCGGAAGAGAGGCTTCCGTCGTTGACTGCTATCGAAGAAGACGGACCCCGCCGGCGGATTCTGGCGATGCGCGTGAAACGGGCCGATGAGCTTCTCCCGGCAGAGTCGGAGAGGCGATCCCAAAGATCGGCATTTTCGCCTTCCCGAGCGATGTGGAGGGACATCTCGCGTTCTCGAGAACAGAAGCTCGAGACCACTATTCGTTGAGGGAGACGGAATGATTGCATTTTGCCAGCATAGAGCTCATAATGAATCCATGCCAGTTCAAGTCACTATCCGCCATGTCCCCGAAGCGGTGCGCGATGCCCTGGCCGTGCGCGCCGCCCGCGAGCGCAAGTCGATGCAGGAGTTTTTGGTCGGTGAGCTCGAACGCATTGCGGCTCGCCCATCGGCGGCCGATTGGGTCGCCCAGGCGCGGGCCGACAAGACCTACAGCGCCGTCACTCTGTCGACCGACGAAATCCTGGGCCACCGCGACGCCGATCGACGCTGATGGTGATCGTCGACGCGTCGGTGCTAGTGGCAGCGTTGGTCGATTCCGGAGAGAGCGGCCGCTGGGCTGAGGAGATCGTCCTTGGCGAAGAGCTGATCACGCCCCATCTGGCGCCCGTCGAAGCAGCCAACGTCCTGCGGCGGCTCGAGTCGAGCGGCCGCGTGACATCAGCCGATGCCGACCGCGCTCGCCGCCATCTGCTGCGCCTGGATCTCAACCTCTTTCCCTTCGAACCGTTTGCGGATCGCATCTGGGAGCTGCGTCACAACCTGACCAGCTACGACGCCTGGTACGTCGCCCTCGCCGAGGGTCTCGATCTCGCCCTGGCGACCCTCGATCGAGCCCTCGCCGAGGCCTCCGGGCCGAGGTGCTCGTTCGTCCTGCCCTGAGATCCGCTGTCAACCGGCGAAGAATCGCCATCTCGGACGGCTCCCCGAGCTGACCTACTGCGGTCCCCTCAGTTGAGCGACCTGGGCCCTGCCGCCACTCAGAATGTCGAGCAAGAACGCCCCCACCTGGCGAGTCGCGAAGCTGCCCACGAAGCGTTCCGAACCCGGCCCGGTCGCCAGCAGCGGAACCGGCACTCCGGTGTGGTCGTCGGTCGGCCACAGGGCCCGCAGGGTGGAGTTGGTTCGATCCCCCGCGCTCAGGGCCAGGCCGCCGGTCTCGTGGTCGGAGGTGAAGACCAGAAGAGTTTCCTCATCGGTTTCCGTGAAGTCGAGGACCACGTCGAGAATCACCTCGATCGCTACCATGCCGCGCAAGAGGCGGTGAAGCAGGTTTCAGGCCACCACGACAGCGAATAAACCTTCCGTACCCCGGTACGAACTCTCACCTTCGCACACTGTTTTGCAACTCCTCGAGGAGGCACATGAGCCAACGCCGATTCGTCATTGTCGTCTTCGCCTTTCTGCTGTCAGGGGCTATCTCCTGTAGCACCCCTCCGCTCGAGATCGTTGATTCCGAGGCCAAGCTCAATGAGCCCCTGTTTCGGGATTTCGAGCCCACTGCCGAGCACCCCTTCGGCCGCCCCAACCCTCGAGCGCCGGAGGAGCTGGCCCAGTTCGAGTTTCTGATCGGGGAGTTCGATGCGCAGGTCCGACGACGCCTACCGGACGGTAGCTGGTTCGAGGAGATGATCCTCTGGCAGGCTTCCTACATTCTCAACGGCCATGCGATTCAGGATCGCACCTGGAGCGATACCGCCGCCACCACCAGCATCCGCTTCTTCGACACCAATCAAGGCAAGTGGCGAGTGAGCTACCAGGCAAAGCCCGGCAACATCTTCGGCTTTGTCTGGGAAGGAGTGAAGAGCGACGACCAGATGGTGCTGACCAGCACCTACCCCAACGGCGACGGCGACGCCATTTTCAGCCGGCTGACCTTCCATGACATCACGCCGACCGGCTTCGAGTGGACCTCTGAGGAGACCAATCAGCGGACCGGCGAAACCCTCGTCGACTGGACGATCTCGGCCCGTCGTCGCCTCTGAGGGCGGCAGCGAGCGAGTCGACCTCAACCGCCGAAGCGAGCGCTCAGGCGGACTCCGGCCTCGAACTGCGAGTAGTCCTTCTCGACCCCGATGTCGAGGCGCACCGGGGCTTCGGAGCTGCGGTCGCGAAGCTGGCCGAAGACGATCAGGTCGTAGCGCTGGTTGAGCTCGAGCTGCCAAGAAGCAAAGAAGCGCAGCAGCTCGTCGTCGCGGCCGGCATGGAGGGGAGCGAGTCGCGAGCCCTTGTCGGTGGTGTAGTCACGCTGCCCGAGCTCACCCTGCAGGAAGAGCGTTTGGCGACGGGCGGTGGCGAATCGGTAGCGCGCCGCCAGCATCAGATCGAGCTGACGGTAGGAGGGATCGGTGTCGTCGGAAGTCCGCCGGGTTTCGCCCGGCTCGTCGAACCCCTGAGCGCTCGACTCGGTGAGCTCGACGGCGTAGGAGAATCGCCAGCGGCGATCGAAATCGTGGTCGATACGAGCGCCAGCGAAGAGGTTGTCGCTGTCGAACTCTTGGAAGGCGGCGGAGTGCTCGAAGCGAGAATAGCCGAGATGGAAACGGCCCCGGAAGCTGGCGCCGATGGGCTGCGTCAAGGCTGCGCGAGCTTCGGACTTTTCGAACTCGAAGGCCTGGAAGGGATCGACCTGCTGGCCGGCGCCGGTGAGGTCCGAATCCCGCAGATGGCGGACGTAGAAGTCCGGCGTGTAGGTCAGCGCCAAGGTGAGCTCTCGCTGCCCGGGAAGCTCCTGATCCCAGGAAATGCCCAGACGGCTCCAATCCTTGATGCCGTTGCGCTGGTAGGCACGGTGCTCGAGATCGAAGCCCACGCCGGCCGGCCGGCCGGCGAGACCCGAGAAGGAACGGTCCAGGTAGACGTCGGCGCGATGGATGACGTCATCGAGGCTGTCGACCCGGAAGCGATCGGGATCACGGCCGGCGTCGAAGCGCGCGATGAACTTGTCTGAGTAGCGCAGGATGTTGTCGTCGTAGTAGCTCGCCAGCCGCGCCCGGACCCGCCATTCCGATGCGACCTCGGTCGCCACTTCCGTCACTGAGGTCGTGCGCTCGGCGATTTGCGCTCGAACCAGGGCCCCCTGGGCCACCGGCGCGAGAATCTCGAGCTCCTGACGCCCCTCCCCGACGGCGAGCACCACCTCGTTCGCTCTGCCCACGGTGACGTAGGCATCGCCCACCAGGCTGCTGCTGCGAGACGGCTCGCTGCGCAGGCGATAGCGCCGGTAAGACTCACCGTCGCGCCGGACCGTCAGATCATGGCTCACCACCTCACCGGAACCCAGCGGCCGCACCAACAGGCGGACCCAGGCTGGCCCAGCGAGATTCAGCACCAACGGTTGATCGGCCGTCAGCCTTCGATAGATGGCCCGCTCGTCGCCGACCGCCAGCTCGACCTCGCGCCCGCCGCGGATGATCGCCGGCTGCCAGGAGCGACGAGTCGGCCGTTTCTCGGAGAAGCTGGCGCGAATTCCGACCACTGGCTCGGTGGAGTAAGTGACCGCGACTTCCACCGTGTGGCAGCCGCGTCCGAGGTCGAAGGGTGCGCGGCGCAAGGCGCCCGCCTCGGCGCTGCCGTCGAAGCTGCCGGAGTCGACCCGGGTGACGCGATGATCGAAGCGCACCGACTGCCGCTGACCGTCGATCTCGATCGCCAGGGAGTAGCGCGCCGCCGCGGCACCCGACTCGAGAACCGCCCGGCTGAGAATCTGCAGCTTGCCCGCACCACAGAAGGAGAAGCTCGCCGGCTGCTGGCGTCCGACCCGAAGGTAGGCCCGCGGCTCGCCGTCGGATCGAAAGGTGGAGCGCAGGAAGGTTTCGTCCGGCTCGAGGTCGGTTGCCGCCTGGAGGCCCGTCGCTCCCATCAAAGCCACCAACGGCACCAGCAGCCAACAGAAGTAGCTCTTCATGGCCGGTTACTCCGCGGTCAGGGAGAGGTCTTCGCGCGGCAGCATGAAGCGCGCCAGAAGACTTCGCTTGTTGGGATCGAGGGGATCGATCTCGAATCGGTGGCGCCCCTCCGGAACCGGTACCGCGATCTCCGCCGCCCGCCCCGGCACCAGCTCGTCGTTGGCGCGATAGGTGGTCACTTCGGAGCGCCGGCTACTGACCTGGAAGGTGTTGACCACCTGACCGTTACGCCGCACCTGCAGGCGATAGTGGATGCGGCCGCGCATCTCCGGAGTGTTCTCGAGGCGGGTGAAGATCCGCAGCTCGGTGGGTCCGATCACCTCGAGAGAAAACGGCTTGCCGGCCGCGTTACGGTGATAGGGCACGATGGTCTCGCGCACCACCAGCTCGACCAGCTCCGGGGCGCCTCGCGGGGTCACCGGCACCCAGCTCCGACGGCGCTCCTTGCTCGGCTTGAAGAGGTGGCGGAAAAAGACCTGGGGACTGCCCGTCGCCGGCCTGACCTCGATGTTGTGATAGCCGCGTCCAAGGCGTAGGAAGTAGTCCTGCAAGCGTCCCGGCACGCCGAGGGTTCCATCGCGAAACATGGCCGTGCGGGAACGTTCGACCTTGTCGTAGCGCACCTCCTGCTCGGCCCCACCGTCGACTCGCACGAGGAGCGAATAGCCCTGCGCCTCGCTGCTGGTGGGGCGAAATCTCGGCCGGCTCAGCAAGCGCAGCTCGCCGGGCCCCTTGACCGTGATCAAGGTCGACTTGCTCGGCGACAGCAGAACGTAATCGCGATCTTGACCGGAAACGAAAATCGGTACCGGCGACTGGGCTTCGACGGCGACCACAAAGCCACATCCGAGAAGCACCAGCAGCGCCCACATCAGGCTCTTCACGAAGCCTCCTCCTCGAGAGAAACCACCGCTGCCTGGACCTCACCTTCCCGTGATCCCTCGGGCGATTCGCGATCGGGCTCCTGATTGCCCAAGCGATGAACCCGCCGGTCGAACGCGAAGAGAGCGATCAGCAAGGCGGCGAGGCCAGTGCCCACCACCACCGCCCGCACCACGCTGTAGCGAGTGCGCCCGAAGACCTCACCAACGCCCGGCGGGATCGGATCTCCCTGCGCCGCGACCAGCCCGTAGCGATCGCGCAGGGCCCGCACGTTGAGCAGGTGAATCACCGGCACGCCCTCTTCGTTGAGCCGCAGGAGGACACCGCGGAATGGGAAATTGCGCATCGGCACGGTGGCGGACGGGCCACTCGGAATCAGATCGGCGTTGAGGGAGTGGCCCAAGCTCGCCACGCCTCCACCGACGTTGACGAAGACCCCGATCTCCTGCGGGGTACAGCCTTGGCGATACAGGCCGACGCGCCGCTGCACGTTGGATTCGAGCTGCTCGGCGGCAATCAGCGGCACCGCATGGCGCGTCGCCGCCGCCTGCAGCAGCTCCCGGCCCCGGGGGGAAAGGCCACGGCCGGTGTCGTTGCCGCCGCCGAGGGAGGCCGCCAGAGAAGGCGTCGACAAGACGCCCGCCGAGACCAGCTCCGCTTCCATGTCGAGCCAGGTGAAGAACGGATCGGTGGCGCCATAGTTCGACGCTCCCACGGACGAGATCGACGCCACCTTCATGCCGAGCGCATCGAGGGCTGCCAGCACCGAGAGGTTGAGGGCTGGGAAAGACCCGGTCATCGCCACCGCGGCGCAAGCTCCGTCCTCCACCTCGAGCTGACGCAGCATTTCGACGATGGCGGCGGCGAAATTGGGGTCGGTGCTCGCCAGCTTGGCGTCGAGGTAGCCGCGGTCGGTGGTGATCTGGGTGTACTCCTGACCGATCAGCGCGGTTTCGGCCGGGTCGTTGATGCGGTCGACGAAAACACCGCGCTCGAGGCGATAGTCCTTGAGGTGGCGCGCCGCTTCGGCCGAAATCTCGGCGGCGCGCAGCATCTCGTCGTACCAAGGGCTACGCACCTCCCGCTTGCCGCTTTCGACATAGATCATGCCCAGCACCGCCACCGCCGTGAGCGGCAGCAGGATGCGGTTCGAGCGCAGATTCAGCCAGTGAAAGTCCATCTCAGCTCGGCAGGAGGGCGCCGCCGAAAACGACGATCAGCGTCAAACGAACCAGGATCGAGGTCACGGTGATCGCCCCCAGGGTGCGCGCGATGCCCTGCTTCAGAAACCAGTTGGCGATCAAGCCCGGAATCACCCAACCGACGGCCGCCAGCTCGACGGTGGCCAAGCCGATCTCGAAGGACAGGAAGTTGCGGGACGCGATCGACAGCAGGCAGCCCACCAGCACACAGAGCACCAGCTGACGACGACCGAAGACGAAGGTGTAGCGGGCGATCAGCTTGATCACCGCCCAAGTGAGCATGGCGACCACGAAGACGCCGGCGAGGCGCTCCGGAGAACCGAGCTGCAGAGCGATGTAGCCCGGCACGACCAGCCCTCCAGCGGCCAAGCCGAATCCTTCGTAGGCCAACAGGCTCAGCACCAAACCCAAGGTGATGGCGACTTCAACCATGCGGTGTTCGGCTCCTTTCCTCGAACAGGGCCACGGTGGCCGCCCCCTGTCCTCCCATATTGCCGATGGCGACGATGCTGCTTTCCGATTCAGTGACCGCGAAGATCGCCTCGAGCACCCGCTCCGGCATCGCCTTGCCGAGATCGACGGTGCGCTCGCCGGCGAAGCCATAGCCGCGCAGCAGACGCACCACGGCATCCGTCGGCTCCCCCATCACCAGGGCGCGATCGCACTCTTCGCCGAGCTCGTCGGCCACCAGGTGGGCGAGCTGCTCGGAGCGGTCCTTGCGATCCGGCCGGCTATTGAGCAGCACGAAGCGCTGGCCGCGCAGATGCCCGCCATCGCGCAGCATGCTCCAGATGCGAGCGCTCGAATCGGGATCGTTGGCGGCGAAGGCATTGAACAGCGTCGCCACCTTGCCTCCCTGCTCGACCCGCGAACGCGTCAGCACACCGGCATCGGGAACCGCCCGCCACATGCCCGCGAGAGCGGTCTCGTCGTCGACCCCGAGGTGGCGACATACGGCGAGGGCCAGGGCGACGTTGTCGCGATGCTCGATATAGCCGAAGCCATCGAGTGCCTCCGCCGCGACTTGCTCGGCCGTGACCAGCTCACAGACGGTGCCTTTGGCGGCGGCCAGCTCGGCGATCAATCGAGGATTGTCGGCCTCCGAAGTGAACACCGTGCCGTTCGCCGGAATAGTGTTGCCCATCGAGGCGGCGATCTCGGGCAGGGTTCGCCCCATGACGTCGGTGTGATCGAGGCGCACGTTGGTGAGCACCGACACGGTGGCGTGCACCATCTGCTCTTCGGTGAGGCGCTGATAGTCCGGTTGCAGAGCCATGCACTCGATCACCAGCGCCTCGGCACCGCGGTCGACGGCGAAGCGCATGATGCCGAGCTGCTCGAGAATGCTGGCGGCGGCCTTGCGATGCACCGGCACATCGCTGCCGTCCTCGAGGATCAGCCTCGGGAAGGTCCCGGTGACCTTGGTGACGGTGCGGATGCCCCCGGCGCGCAGCCCGGCTCCGATCAAGCGCGTGACGCTCGATTTACCACGTGTTCCGTTGACGTGAATGCGATGGGGAATCGCGGCGATCGATCGCTGGTGGCGTCGGAACTCGACCACCGCCAGGGCCAGCAGCAAACCCACCACCCCCGAAAGCACGGCAAAGCTGGACAAACCCAGACTCCAAGGCAGAAAAACAAGGCCTCCCGCGGCACGCCAAGAGGCGAATCCAACCGAGCTCGACCATCCCCCAATGGCCGAAGCATCGATCTTCTCGTATTTTAACGCGGGCCCGGCGCCGAAAGCGCAACCTCGTGCGAGGAAGAGCGCTCAGGGTACCTCGAAGACCAGCCGAATCTCGGCTTCACGGCTGGCGCCTTCGAGCGGTTCCTCGAAGCGCCGGCCGACCCGGTTGCCGGACGGATCTTCGAGGGCGGCGGAGACCACCAACGTGTACGTACCCGGCTGCCAAGGCGTTGAGGGCTGGAAGGACCAGGAGCGCTCACCGGCGGCGGCGCGGGCGTTCCCGGCCAGCGCCGTTCCCTGCCCATCGACCACCGTCAGCACGCGCTCGAGGAGCGCACGGTCGGCCGGCTCGGCCAGCTCGATGGTGAGCGGCGAGGCGTGGCTCGCCGGCGGGCGGAGGCGCCAGGCGGCAGGATCCGGGGATTGATGATCCGGTGGTCCGGCACGGAACTCATGCGCCCACTCAGAGCGCAGCGGCAGACCGGCGGCATCGCGCGCCTCGCCGTCGATCTCCAAACGATAGCGGCGGCCCGCCTCGAGCACCGGCCCGAGGGCGACATTGGGACCGACGCCGCGCTTGACCCGCCCCGGATGCACCAGCAGGGTCAGCCGGGTGCGCTGCGGATCCCACAAACCTCCTTCGACGAAGACGAAGGCATCGGGAATCGGGGCCCCACCTTCGACATCGATCAGGCGCACATGGGGCAGCACCCGGCGGGCGCTCATCGGCGCCGAGAAGTGGACATAGAAGCGCAGCAGGTTGGCGGGAAGCGCTGCGGCCGAGGGATAGACCGCCAGGACCTCCGTCGAGGCACCGCGAGCGAGGTCTGGCAGGAGGTGCCGCGCCTCGCCACTCGCCGTACCGGTGGCTCCGCTCGCGCGATCGAAGGCAGCGCCGTCGAAGCGCGCCCACAGAGTCATGCCCGGCGCCGGAGGAAACCGGGGGCGGAATTCGAGCCCCGTCGCCGTGACCCGCCAGGTGCCGAGGAGCGGCGGCAGATCGCCGGCAACGGCGTCGGCGTCGGCGAGAGCCACCACCGAAAGGATGGTCGACCAATCGGCACGCTCGAGATCGGCTGCCGACAGAGTTTCCAAAGACTCCGCCGGCAGGCCGCGAACCGTCACCGAGACCAGATCCGGCTCACCGGGCGGAGCCGAGAATTCCACTTCCTGGGCGACCAGCGCGGACCCCAGAAGGGAGGCACCCACTCCCAACCCGACCAGCAGCCCGACAACCCGGAGCGGCCATCCACCTCGATGGCCTGACGCTGTAATGGCGCCAATCCCTTAGAAGCGCGCCAGCCGCATCGAGACCAGCTCCAGAGTGCCGCTCGGGCTGCGCTGCAGCGCGACCAAGCGCTGCTCGTCGAGCAGGTCCATCTGGAGAATGCCGGTGGGCGAGCGAATCTCGTAGGGAACGCCGGCGGTGTAGCCCTCGACCTCGGTCGTGATCGAGCCCTCGAAGCTCGCGATGTCGGCGGGATCGACCACCATGAAGGGCAGCGAGCTGTTGGCGATCAGCAGGCGGTCCTTGCCGTCCTTCTGGTAAACGACCATGTCGAGGGGATAGTTGCCAGAGCCGAACTCGGCGACGGTGCGACCCTTGACGTGGCCCCCCTTGGCCAGATCGCTGCTCTCGAAGGTCACCAGCGGGGTGCACAGATAGGCCGCCAGCAGGTGCTCTTTGCCCTCGAAGTCGTAGGGCACGAAGGCTCGGATGGGAGCGTGCGTTTCCCACTCACCATGGGCACCGTGGTAGATCTCGACGGTGGTCTTGGTGATGCCCTCGGCGAAGGGATAGGGCACCTTCCAGACGGTCGACGCGAACTCTTCGTTCGACAGTCCCGCCACCCACAGCGTGCCCTTGGCGAAGGCCATGTCGGTCACCGTGTCGACGCGCAGCGGCGTGCCGGTTTTCCAGCGGTGGGTCTTTTCCACATCCACCGGATCCGGCAATGGGCTGCTCGCCCAGCGCGCCTCGGAAAGATCGACGGCATCGATCTCGCCCTCGGCGTCGACCCGCAGCAAAACGTTGGCATCGCCGAGATCGTTGGGAAGCTGCCAGCGCGACGCCCACTTGGCCCGCTCCCGCGACACCGCCAGATAGATCGCCCGCGACACCGGATGCACCGCCAGGTCGTGGATCAGCACCTCGCTGGTGCGGGTGCCGAGGAGCGCCGCGATCTTGGTTTCGATGTCGCCCAGGGCGAAGCGCTCAGCGGGCGTGGCGGCCTCGTCGTCGTCGAGATCGAGGGCGACCACGGCGCCGGCCTTGGCGTCGCCGACGAACAGCACGCCGTCCGGCCCGAAGGCGAGGGCACTCATCGACTGGATCTCCGGCGGACCCTCTCGGAAAGACTGGGCGAGGGACGGAACGGCGAGCAGCGCCAGAACCAGCGCGGTGCAGGCCAAGCGGTGGAAAGAATGCATGGAATCGCCTCCTTGTGCAGATCGCGGTGGGTATACGCCACGACTGGATACGAACGCTTCGCGAAGAGAGTTGTCAACGAACTGTAAAACCACCCCGACATGAGCCCATCTCAAGGACAGGTGGCGAAGGCGGCCGTATCGGCCACCGTTCGTGCCGAAACGCCGAGCGGGTTGCGATAGATCTTGGTGACCCCGGCTTCGAGGTCCCGCACCGTCAGCTCGTACTCGACATTGGTGGTGGCGGCGGTGAAGACCCAGAAACGCTGGTTGTCGGCGCAGCCATCGAGCACCTTGACCAACAGCTCCCAGTTGTCGGCCCCGAAGAACCAGAATAGCCCCGAGTCCGCCGTCGTCGTCACCACACCGCCCTCGCCGGTACGGTCGCGATCGTCCCGCCAGGAGACGCTGAGAGCGAAGCGACCGTCGCGCAGACAGAGGGTCGTGGCATCGGGACGGCAGAGACCGACCGCCGCCGGATAGCGCTGCTCGACCAGGAAGCGGAAGCCGTTGCGCATCACGAAGGAGGGCCAGACGTTGTGGCCGAAGCCGGGCTGGATGTCTTCCTCGGACCGCACCTCCAGGCGCTGCCAGAGGGCTCGATTGTTGGCGTAGGCCCCGTCCGTGTAATTCGGATCGGTGGTGCCGTAGTACATGCGGTTGGGGGCGACGTAGGTGCGGTCGGCGAGGGCGTTCACCGGCGCCGTCGGCGACGACAAGGCGAACACCCCGCTGTACTGGTTGGTCACCGCATATGCCTGGTGGAAGGCGTAGGCCCCACCGGCGGAGTGTCCGGCAATGGCGATGCGGGCCGGGTCGACGGGTAGCTCCGCGGACACCGTGGCGACGCTCTCGGCAATCGTCTGCGGATCGTCGAAGGCGCCCCAACCGGTGCCGATGCGCGAGCGCGGCAGCACCAGGACACAACCGGCATCGTCGGCAGCGTTCTCCACCAGCCGCTGATAGGGCTCGGGCTCACCACCGGAGCCGTGCAGAAACACCACCAGCGGCAGTGACGACGCTGCCTCGAGACCGCGCGGCAGATAGACCAGAGCATAGGAACCGGTCGCCGGAATCTCGATCCGCTGCCAACCCACCTCGAGTGCCGAAAGGGGCGCTCCGGCGGTGGTCCAGCCCACGATGAGCAGCAGGCAGAGGATCCCACCGCCTGCCCATCGCGGAACGCAGCGAATCACGATTCGTTCGGCACCGAATGGGTGTAGAGGTGGACGTCGCGCTGCGGGAAAGGAATCTCGATGCCTTCCGCCATGAAGCGCTTGTAGACCCCTTCATAGAGCATGTCGAGGGCGCGACCGCGCAGCTCCGGATCGTTGACCCAGACCAGGAGCTCGAAGTCGAGGCTGGAGTTGCCCAGCGCCCGGAAGCGCACCCGCGGCTCGGGATCGGCGCACACGATGTCGTAGTCGCCGGCCACCGCCATCAGCGCTTGGCGCACCTGATCGACGTCGCTGCCGTAGGCCACCCCCACCTTCACCCGCAGGCGCTCCTTCTCCCACCGGCCACCGCTCTCGTTGATGATCTTGGCGTTGGCGATCACCGAGTTCGGAATCGTGATCTCGATGTCGTCGCGGGTCAGCATGCGGGTGGTGCGAATGCCCACCTGGGTGACGCGACCGCGCTCGCCGGAATCGAGGTTGACGTAATCGCCCACCTTGTAGGGAGCATCGGCGGCGATGAACAGGCCGGCGAAGAGGTTGGCCAGGGTGTCCTTGGCGGCGAAGCCGACGGCGATGCCGATGATGCCCGCCGACGCCAGCCAGGCGGTGACATCGATGTTCCAGGCCAGGAAGACGAAGTAGATCGCCGCGCCGACGATGAGGATCTTCGCGAGGTTGTCGAACAGCGGAAAGGTGCGGCTGTCGAGGGCCTTGAAGCGGTCTTTGCGGGACTGGAAGGAGGTCAGCAGCAGCGACACGAAGCGCATCGCGAAGGAAGCCCAGAGGAAGACCGCCAAGGTCTGGATGACCCCCAGGGTGACGCGCTCGATGGTCGGCGCCAGACCCATCAGCTGGGTGGCGATGGCGAGGCCGATCAGCAGCACGCTGAGGCGCACGGGCCGGTGCAGCAGCGAGATTAACTTGTCGTCGAGATCGGTCTTGGTGTGGCGCGCCCAGCGCGCCAGACCGCGCGAGATGACGCGGTCGACGATCCACGAGGCGATGAACGCGAACAGGACCACCGCCAGGGCCTGGAGGTACACATTGGTCAGCGGCGTCTGCGCGAGGAGATCACGCACTGCGCTGGCACCCGCCCGGCTGGCTTCGACGGCGGCGTCGCCGCCGGCAGCAGCGGTATCGCCAGCGGCAGCGGGATCTCCACCCTCGGGGGCGGCGGGATCAACGGTTGGCGTCTTCGGAGTCATAGATCGATCGCCCTCTTCACTGGGGTTGGTCGGGACCACCTTCGGCGGCGCCCAGATCTTAACGGCTCGGGCTAGAATCCCGGAGCAGTCTCGAGGTGAGCCCCATGAAGAGCAGACTTCCCATCCTCCTCGCTGTCGCGCTGATCGCCACCGCCGTCGGCGGACCGGTGATCGAAGCCGAACCCATCGTTCGCCGCCTCGACCCGGAGCAGACCAAGGTCGCCTTCACCCTCGGGGCGACCCTCCACCAGGTCGAAGGCACCTTCCGCCTGCTGCGCGGCGAGATCACCTTCGACCCGGCCAGCGGGGAAGCCTCCGGCGAGATCGTCCTCGACATCGCCAGCGGCGACACCGGCAACGCCAAGCGCGACCGCAAGATGCACCGCGACATCCTCGAGAGCGAGCGCTTCCCCACCGCCACCTTCGTCGCCGAGTCCTTCGCCGGCAACTATCCCGGCAGCGGCACTCTGCAGGGGCGACTGACCTTCCACGGTGACGAGCATTCCTTCGAGATCATCTTCGAGCACGTCGACGAAGGCCCCGGTGAAGGCAACGTTCGCGGTTCCTTTCGCATCCCCTTCGTCGCCTGGGGCCTGGAAGATCCCAGCACCTTCGTCCTGCGGGTCGAGAAGGAGGTCGAGGTCACCTTCGAGACCCTCGACCGAGCGCCCTGACCGACCTGCCGGCGGCACCCGCCGCCTCCAGATGGGCTCGCTGGGTGACGGTCGGACTTCTTCTCGGCGGTCTCGCCGGCACCCTGCGACTGCAGACCGACAACTCGCCGGAGCAGTTCTTTCTCGCCGGCTCGCCCCGACTGGCCGCCTACCAGGAGCTGCGCGCCGCCTTCGGTAGTGATCGCGGCCTGCGCCTGGTGGTTTCCGGCGATCGGCTGTGGACGCCGGAGGGTATGGCCTGGTTATTGGAGCTCGAAGAAGCCGCGCAGACACTGCCCGGAGTCGAAGGTGCCGCCGGCCTCGCCAGCCACTATCGCCCGCTGCTTTCGGCTTGGCCGCCGGAGCCCGACGAGCTCCGCCGACGCGCCCGCGCCAGTACCCTCGACCGCAACCTCGGCTGGATCGATCGAACCGGGCGCACCGCCACCGTTTGGGTCACCCTCTCGGAAGACGCCGAGCTGTCGCCCCTCGCGACCTTGCTGGAACGCGATCGACCGGCGGGGGTGGACGCCCATCTCGCCGGCTCGCCGATTCTCGACCGCGCCCTCGATCGCTCGTCACAGGAAATCCAGACACAGTCCTTTCCGTTGCTCCTGATCGCCGCCTGCCTGCTGCTGTTCGCCGTCTTCCGCGATCTCGCCGGCCTGATCGTGCCGCTGACCTTCGTCGCCGTTTGCGAGCTCACCCTCCTCGGCTTGATGGGCTTCACAGGCGTGCGCCTCAACCTGGTGCTGGCAGTGCTGCCGCCGCTGCTCTTCGTCATCTCGCTGGCCACCGCCATCCACGTGCTGATGCGCTATCGCGCTCACCGCCGAGAGCTGGAACACCCCGCGGCGGTGGCCGCGACCTACCGCGACAAGGGCTGGGCGGTCTTCTGGACCGGGCTCACCACCTTCGTCGGCTTCGCCTCGCTGGCGGTCAGCCCGGTGGCCCCGGTGCGCTCCCTCGGACTGTGGTCCGGCCTCGGCATTGCCGTCCTCACCCTGGCGGCCTTTCAGCTACTACCGAACCTGCTCGCCATCGGCGGCTCGAAGAAGGGGGCGGCCCCCCCGGGACAGCGAGCCTTCGAGTCGCGGACCTCGGCCTGGGCACGCGCTATGACGCCGCGGCTGCTCGCCCATCGCGGCAAGGTGTTGGCCCTCGCCACCGCCCTCGCCCTGGTGGCCCTCGCCGGTCTGCCTCGCTTGCGCACCGAGAGCAACGCCCTCACCTACCTTGCGCCACAGCACCCGGCCCGCACCGCCATCGAAGAGCTCGAAGCGGCCGGCATCGGCATCGCCAGCCTCGAGGTGGCGGTTCACCTGCCGAATGCCGAGTCGGCCAGCTCCGCTCCCCCGCTCGCCCGCCTGTCGACCTTGAGTGACCGCCTCCGCGGCTTCGATCCTGTCCTCGGAGTGGTCGGCGCCGGCGACCTGGTGGACGACTTCGTCGCCAACAGCGCCCTCGGCACCTCCCTCGGCCGCCAAGGCGCCTACACCCTCCTCGCCGCAGATCCGCGCGGTCGCCAGGCCCTCGCCCCGTGGTGGCAGAGCACCACGGCGAGACTCCTGGTGTTCGCCCCGATGGCCGGCTTCGACCGCCTCGAGCCTTTGCTGACGACGATCGAAGAAGCCGCCCAGAGCAGCTTTCCGCAAGCCCGTATCGAAGTCACCGGCCAGTACCCACTGCTGCTCGAGAGTCAGCGCGCGCTTCTCCGCACGCTGGCCCTTTCCTTCGCCCTGACCTTCATCGCCGTCGGCCTGGTCTTCCGCCTTCTCCTCGGCACCACGCGCCTCACCATCCTGGCGCTGCTGCCCAACCTCTGGCCGGTGATCGGCGCACTCGGTCTGATGGGCTGGTACGGCGTTCCGGTCGACGTCGCGACGGTGATGGTGGCGTCGGTGGTTCTCGGTCTGGCGGTGGACGACACGCTGCATACCCTGGGGCACTTCCGCCACCTCGCGCCTCGCCACGGCACCGCCGAAGCGGTCGCCCGCACCCTCGAGCTCACCGCCCCGTCCTATCTCCTGACGGGCCTGGTGCTGGCCGTCGGCTTCGCCGTCTGCGGGCTCTCGGACTTTGCGCCGACAGCCCGCTTCGGCGGCATCTCGGCCTTCGCCATCCTGCTGGCGGTGATCGGCGACCTCTTCCTGCTACCCGCCCTCCTCGGCTCGACGCCGGCCGGAGCGGTGCGCAAGATCCGCGGTAGACTCACCGCCGATCCATGAACGACCTCCCCGATCTCGAGAACCTGATAGCGATCGGTATCTTCATCCTCGCTTGGACCTGGCCCCTTCTGCGCCGCTGGTTCAAGCGGCGGCCCGAGCAGCACCAGGAAAACGACTTTCGCAACAACCAGCCGATCGACCCGCAGTAACGGGCAGGGCGAAGTGCTCCCCTGGGAGCGATTTGCGCACGACCGCAACCCGCAACGTGTCATGTTACAGTCGATGAATCGTAAGCTTCAAGCACCGAGGCCTCAAGAAGCTCTACGAATCAGGAGATGGCAGCAAAGTCCGGGCGGACCAGCGAAAACGGATCGCAGATGTCCTCTTTCACCTCGACAACGCCTTGGCCCCAACGGACCTCGACCTACCCGGATATCGGCTCCATCGCTTGAAGGGAGATCTCAAAGGAGCTTGGAGCATCTCCGTATCCGGCAACTGGCGAATCACCTTTCGCTTCGCCGACGGCGATGCTAGGGAAGTAAACCTGATCGCCTACCACTAGAAAGCCCCGAAATGACCATGAAGCAACCACCCCACCCCGGGCACTCAGTAAAGGACGCCTGTCTCGATCCACTGCAGCTGACGGTCACCGAAGGAGCACAGATGCTGGGAGTGACTCGGCATACCCTGTCTCGAGTCATCAATGGAAAGTCTGGGATTTCACCCGAGATGGCAATCCGCCTCGAGAAGGTTGGCTGGTCGAACGCGGCCCACTGGATGCGCCTCCAAACGGCCTACGACCTCGCCAAGGCTCGCGAGCACGAGGACGAGATTGTGGTTCACCCTCAACTACCCGCCATGGCACCCTAGCCCGGCCTTCTCAGGAGGTTTCCTCGCGAGAGGCCGTAGGTTCTTGAAGATGCAAGGCATCCGTCGCTGCCACGACGCCGCCGTACTCGACGTACTGCGAGGAGAGCAGGCGCTGGAAGACGCAGCAGATTCCAGGACATACGGACTCGCAGCGGAAAACTCGTGAAAAGGGCGGGCTAGGCTCGTCGAGCCGACCGTCCCTACTTGCGATTGGCGAAACCGGTGACGATGTAGGTCCCGGACCGGCGGTCCTTCTTCAGCTTGATCAGGTTCTGACGCTCGGCGTCTTCGAGCAGCTCCGAGAAGGAGCTGTAGTTGTAGTAGCCCTCGTTGAAGGAGGGCCGCTTGCGCTGCATGGTCTGCTTGACCATCGAGCCCCACAGGACGTCTTTGTTCTCGCGGATCAGGGCCTGAATGGCGCTGATCATGAGGGCGAAGGCCTCGGCGCTCTTCTCGGTGCCGCCGGCCACTGCCGGCGCCTTCTCGCGCTCCCGCCAGACGTCCTCGTAGTAGATGAACTCGTCGCAGTTGTCGAT